>NZ_DASVFL010000369.1:0-24184 GCF_036380075.1 Lentzea sp.
ACCAAGGACGGAACCGCGGTCACAACGGGTTGCAGCGACTTCTCTTCACAGTTACCGCGACACGGCGGCCACGGCCTCGCGCAACGCCTCCAGACGGGCGGCGGACGCCAGTCCCCCGTGGTAGAGGTGGAACTCCTCGACGCCGGCGTCCAAGTAGGTCAGCCACTCCTTCGCGAGCGCCGCACCGTCCGCAGGCTTCGGCGGCAACCCCAGCACGTACGCGGCGATCCGCATGTCCGGGGCGACCGCGCGCAACGCCTCGATGCCGGGCACCGCGACGTCGGGACCGGGCCAGCACATCGTCGTCAGCACGTCGACGTCCGCGTCCACACCCCCGGCCACGGTCGCGAACGGCCCGGTGCCCCACGGGTCCGCCGTCACGTGCATCCCGACGCGAACCGACGGTGCGGCGGCACGGATCTCGCCGACCAGCCTCTGCCGCAACGACCTCACGGCGCCGGTGCGCACGGTCTGAACGTCTTCCGCGAGCACGCCCAATGCTTCCTCGACGGTGGGCACGCCGCGATCGACCCCGGCCCGGACCGCGTCGCGCAGGGCGTCCGGGTCGGCGTACAGGGCGGTGCAGGCGGTGCAGAAGCAGAGCGACAACAGCTTCTGCTGCACCGCGTTCCAGTCCGTGCCGTCGGTCTTCTCGTGGTGCCCGCCGTGGAAGAACCCCAGCGGCCCGCAGGCCTCGAGGACGAGCCCGTCCGGCGCGCCGAGCTCCAGCACCTCGGCCACCAGCGCCGACGCGTACTCGACGACGTCGGGCTGGGAGGTGCACAACGCGTACGGGTAGCGGTCACCGAACGCGTTCACCACGGTCACGTCCGGGTGCAGGTCGCCGAGGCGCGAGTTGTGCGTCAGCACGGTCCACGCGTACACCGGCAACCCGGCGGCCCGCACGAGCGCGGCCGCCTCGCCGAACGAGTCCGCACCGTCCATCCAGGACGGTTCCGCCGGCTTCAACCGGCCGTACTTCTCCTCGCGCACTGGCAGGTAGAACGCCGCGTGCCGCGCGTCGACCAACCGGTGCGACGGGTGCAACGGCGTCGCGGCGCGCACGGTGTGGTACGACGCGGCGAGCGCGATCGCGTCCACGCCGAGGTCCTGGTAGCGCGCCACGGCGTCCGGATCACCGATCAGGTCCCACGGGTAGGCGTGGACAACCGACTTCACCACCGGGGCCGCTTCCTCTCGTAGCTCGGGTCGTGCTCCTGCATGTAACCGGTGTCGTCGCGGGACGTGATGCCGCACCGGGCGTAGTTCTCCGCCAGCCGTGCCAGCGCGTCGCGGTCCAGCGTCACGCCGAGACCGGGCGTCACCGGGACCGGCACCGCACCGTCCACGAAGGACAGCACGCCGGGTTCGACGACCTCGTCGGCGGCGTTCCACGGGTAGTGCGTGTCGCAGGCGTAGTTCAGGTTCGGCGTGGCGGCGGCCAGGTGCGTCATGGCGGCCAACGAGATGCCGAGGTGCGAGTTCGAGTGCATCGACAGGCCGATGCCGAACGTCCGGCAGATAATGCCCAGCTGCCGCGACCGCTGCAGCCCGCCCCAGTAGTGGTGGTCCGACAGCAGCACCTGCACGGCGTCCTGCTCCACCGACGGCCGCAGGTGCTCGAACGCGACCACGCACATGTTGGTGGCCAACGGCATCGGGGCCTGCCGGGCCACCTCCGCCATGCCGGGGATCTCCGGCGTCGGGTCCTCCAGGTACTCCAGCACGCCGTCGAGCTCCGCGGCGACCTTCAGCGACGTCGCGGGAGTCCAGGCCGCGTTCGGGTCGAGCCGCAGCGGGTGGTCCGGGAACGCCTCGCGCAACGCCCGGATCGCCTCCACCTCCTGCTCCGGAGGAAAGACACCGCCCTTGAGCTTGATCGAGCCGAACCCGTACTCGCCGACCATCTTCCGCGCCTGCGCCACGATCCCGGCCGGATCGAGCGCCTCGCCCCACTCGTCGGGCTCGGCACCGGGGTGCCCGGCCCACTTGTAGAACAGGTAGGCGGAGTACGGCACGGCGGACCGGACGGCGCCGCCCAGCAGGTCGTGCACCGGGCGTCCCAGCGCCTTGCCCTGGATGTCCAGGCACGCGACCTCGAACGGCGAGTACACGCGGTCGACGGTGCTCTCCGCGGTGATGTTGCCCGTCAGCCCGTGCTTGTCCGGCCCGACCTCGCCACCCAGCACAGCGGCGACGCGCGCGTGCATCTCGTTGAGGGCGAACACGTCCAGCCCGACCAGCGAGTCCACAACGGACCGCGAGCGCTCCAGGTGCGCGAGGTCGCCGTAGGTCTCCCCCAGCCCGGAGATGCCCTCGTCGGTGTGCACCTCGACGATCGTGCGCAGCGCCCACGGTTCGTGCACGCCTGCCGCGTTCAGCAGCGGCGGGTCGCGGAAGGCGACCGGTGTCAGAACGATCTCGGTGATCTTCACAGCGCCCCGCCCCTTCAGGCCAGCAGTGCCTTGCCGGCGGCGATGATCTCGTCGAGAGCCGCCAGGTGCTCGTCCGACGGGTCGACCAGCGGCGGGCGCACGCCGCCGACCTCGAACCCGTTCGCACGCACGGCGGCCTTCACCAGCGCGACGGCATAGCCGGGGACCTTGTCCCGCAGCTCGACCAACGGCTTGTAGAACTCGTGCAGGAACCGGTTCGCGAGCTCGGTGTCGCCCGACTGCACGGCGTTGTAGAAGCCGAGCGAGATCTCCGGCGCGAAGCAGAACACCGCCGACGAGTACAGCTCGACGCCGATGCCCCGGTAGGCGAGCTGGGTCATCTCGGCGGTCGGCAGGCCGTTGAAGAACTGGAAGGGCTTGTCGACCCCCGCGCGGACCGACAGCACGACCCGCTGCATCTGGTCGAGGTCGCCGAGGCCGTCCTTGAAGCCCACGACGTTCGGGATCCGCGCGACCTCGACGGCGGTCTCCGGCGTGAACTTCGCGTTGTTGCGCTGGTACACGATGATCGGCAGCTCGGTGACGGAGGCGGCCTCGGCCACGAACCGCACGAGCCCGGCGGCCGGGTTGGTCACGAGGTAGGGCGGCAGCAGCAGGATGCCGTCGGCGCCGGCGCGTTCGGCCGCCTGGATGAACTGCCTGGTCGCGACAATCGAGCCGCCCGCGCCGGCGAACACCGGCACCCTGCCCGCGGTCGCCTCGACCGCGACGGCCACCGCCCGTTCGAACTCCTCCAGTCCCAGCGCGTGGAACTCGCCGGTGCCGCACGCGGCGAACACCGCGCCCGGCCCGGCGGACACGCCGTGCTTGACGTGCTCGGCCAGCACGTCGTAGGCGATGTTCCCCTCGGTGTCGAACGGGGTCACCGGGAAGAACAGCACACCATCGAGTTGCATACCCACACACTCATCCCTTGATCGCTCCGGTGGTGATCCCACGCAGGAAGGACTTCTGCAGCGACAGGTACACGACGAGACTCGGCACCAGCGCCAGCAACGCACCGGCCAGCACGATGCCCGTCCCGACCGTGTCGTCGGACCTGAGGGCGAGGAGTGCGACCGTGAGCGTGTAATCGGAGGGGTCCGCGGCGACGATCAGGGGGAGCAGGTACTGCTCCCAGATCATGTTGAAGCCGAACACGGCGATCACGCCGAGCGCCGGCCTGCACAGCGGGAGGATGATCTGCGCGAACAGGCGCAGCTCCCCCGCACCGTCCACTTTGGCCGCTTCCTCGAGCTCGGCGGGGATCTCCCTCATGAACTCCGTCATGACGAAGATGGAGAAGCCCCACGCCCCCAGCGGGAGGATGACACCGAGCAGGGTGCCCTTCAAGCTGACGTGCACCAGCGGGAGGTCGCCGATCACCAGCGACAGCGGGATCGCGATGACCTCCTCCGGCAGCATCATCGTGGCGAGGACGACCAGCAGCGCGACGGCCTGGCCGCGGAACTTCTTGCGCGCCAGCGCGTACGCGGCGAAGACGCTCACCGCGAGCTGCAGCAGCAGGGCACCACCGGCGATGACGAGCGAGTTCGCCAGGTAGTGCCAGATCCTGTTCTCCGTCGCGACCTGGAAGTTGACGAGCGACGGGTTGTCCGGGACCACCGAGAGCCTGGTCGGGTCCGGGTTGTCGTCGAACGCGCCGGAGAAGACGACCAGCAGCGGGCCGCAGAAGAGGAGCACGGCCAGTGCGCTCAGGAGGACGCGGACGCCGCGGCTGACCCACGCGTCCGGACGGGTGGGCCAGCCGATGGCGCTGTCGAAGCGGCTCGAGTTGACGCTCATCGCGTCTCCCTCCCGCGGCGGTACCACTGCACGCTGACCGTGAGGACGAGCGTAACCAGGAACAACAGCACGGACCCGGCCGAAGCGAGTCCGGCTTCGGACTGTTCGAACGCGGTGGTGAAGACGCGCGTCATCCAGACGTCCGTCGACCCGGCCGGACCACCGCCGGTCAGCACGTAGACCTCGGTGAACACCCGCAGGCCGCGGATCGCCGCCAGCGTCAGCAGGATGGTGATGACCGGGCGCAAGGCGGGCAACGTCACGTTCCGGATCCGCTGCCCCGTCGAGGCGCCGTCGATCGCGGCCGCCTCGTACTGCTGCCGGTCGATGCCGGCGAGCCCCGCGAGGATCAGCACCATGTCGTACGGCGCGTGCTTCCAGATGCCGACGAACATGACCGACACCAGCGAGGTGTCCGGGTCGTGGATGTACTCCCACGGCCCGAGGCCGACCCACGAGATGACCTCGTTGAGGAAGCCCTCGGGCGCCGGGTAGAAGAACAGCCGCCAGATCTCGCCGATGACCGCGGTGGCCGCCACGACGGGCAGGAACACCGCGGACCGCACGAACCACAACGACTTGCTGTGGCCCTCCAGCAGCAGAGCGAGCGCGAAGCCGACGAGCATCGCGCCGACCGTCTGACCGCCGGCCAGCACGATGGTGTGCCAGCCGGCGGTCAGGAACTTCTCGTCCCCCAGGATCGTGGCGTAGTTGTCGAAGCCGACGAAGACGTCGCCGAGGAAGGGCCGGACCTCGAACAGCGAGAGCCGGATCCCCTCCGCCATGGGGATGAACTTGAAGACCAGGAAGATCACCGCGGCAGGGAGCAGGAAGAGCCACGGGATGAAGGTGGCTCCCGTGAGGCGACGCCGGCGGCGCCGCCTCACGGGGTGGGTGTCGACGGCACCGCCGCCACTAGCCGTCGAGCCCACGTCTTGGTGGTCGGGTGACCGCACTGCGGTCACTGCGACGCCTTCTGGTTCTCGAGCTCCTTCTTCAGCGCGTCCGCCAGGGACCTCAGCTCGGCCGACGAGTCGGCAGGGCACTTGGCGAAGATGGAGTTCAGGGTCTCCGAGGTCTTCTGCCGGAACGGCGCGAAGTTCGGCACGCTCGGGAACGGCCGCGCCTCGCTGGAGTACACGCCCGCGACGGTCGCCCACCGCGGGTCGTCGTACGTCGCGTTGACGTCGACGTTCTTGTTGACGGGCAGGCGGACCACCGGCTGCGGGTCGCCCTTCATGCCCGCCTGCTGCGCCTCGGGCGTGATCAGGTACTCGGCGAGCTTCTTCTGGTCGGCGGTCCGCGCGGAGCCGGCCATCAGGTAGACGTCCTCGCCCTCGCCGAGCACGGTGGCGCCGGCCGGGCCGCGTGGAGAGGCGATGACCTCGTACTTGTCCTTGCCGAGGGACTTGTCGAAGCGGCCGATCATGTACGGGCCGGTGAGGTAGATGCCGCTCTTGCCCGACTCGAACAGCGGGTGCGCGTCGTTCGTGCCCAGCGTGAGCGAGCCGGGCTGCATGACCTTGTCCTCGCAGAAGAGCTTGCGCAGCCGTTCGACCGCCTTGGTCGACTCGGGCGAGTCGACGCCGACGGAGAACTTGCCGCCGCCCTCGTCCTCGAGGATGTCGCCGCCGCCCTGCCAGAGGTAGCTCGACGCCCACCAGGCGAGGTAGCCGCGGTCGGTCGTGCCGGGCACGAGCATGCCGTAGGTGTCGTTCTGCCCGTTGCCGTCGGGGTCATCGCGGGTGAACGCCCGCGCGAGGTCGTCGAGCTCCTCCCACGTCGTGGGGACCGGCTTGCCGAGCTTCTCCCGCCAGTCCTTGCGGATCAGCGTGACCATCGCCTGCGTGGAGTACGGGATGGCGTGGAACTTGCCGTCCGCGCCCTTCGCGTTGTTCCACGCGCGGTCGACGATGTCGGTACCTCCCGCGATGTCGTCGCGGTCGATCTCGGTGGTCCAGCCCTGCTTGACGAAGTTGCCGAGCGAACCGGTGTCCGTGATGACGACGTCGGGGAGGTCCTTCGACGCGGCGCGCTGCTGCACCTGCTTGTCGAAGTCGTTGAAGACCGGCTTGTAGTCGACCTGCACGCCGGTCTTCTCGGTGAAGGACTTGAAGATCTTGTCGTAGACCTTCGCGGTCGCCTCCGTCGAGCGGGTCCACACCTCGAGGGGCTTGTCCGGGTCCTTCGACGACGCTGCCGTGCCACCACTGCCACACCCCGCGAGCAGGGCGGCCGCGCTGACCGCGGCGATGGTGGTGGCTGATCTACGGCGCATCGTCGGAACCCTTCATGTTCAGATATGTGAACCTGGGTCGTACTTGTGAACCTGGTCCAGGACTGTAAGAATCAGCACGGCAACGTGTCAAGGGGAAGTTTCTTTCCTGTTTCGCAGAGGACAGCCAGGAGGCCAGGTGGCGTCGCCGATCGACAAGGGCACAGCTCGTCCGGGCGCGGTGAAGTCGGCCGACCGCACGGTGGAGCTGCTCGAAGTGCTGTCCGCGTCAGACCGCAGGCTGACGCTCACCGAGCTGCACCGCGTGCTCAGCTACCCCAAGTCCAGCCTGTACATGCTGCTCCAGACGCTGGTGGCGCGCGGCTGGGTGGAGGTCGACTCCGACCGGGGCACGTACGGCATCGGCGTGCGCGCACTGCTCGTCGGTACGTCCTACCTGGACCACGACCCGGTGGTGCGCGCGGCGATCCGCGTGATGGAGCAGGTGCGCCAGGAGATCAACGAGACCGTGCACCTCGCCCGTCTGGACGGCGCGGACGTCGTGTACCTGGCGAGCCGCGAGTCAGAGCACCACCTGCGCGTCGTCTCCCGCGTCGGCCGCCGGCTGCCCGCGCACTCCACGTCGCTGGGCAAGGCCGTGCTGTCGACCCGCACGCCGGAGGAGGTCGACCAGATCCTCCCCGGCCGGCTCGTGCCGCTGACGCAGAACACCGTGGTCGACCGGGCGGCGCTGCACGAGCAGCTCGCCGGGTTCCGCAACGCCGGCTACGCCCACGAACGCGAGGAGAACACGCCGGGCCTCGGCTGCTTCGCCGTCGCACTGCCCTACCGCAACCCCGTGCTGGACGCGATGAGCTGCTCGGTCCCCCTGGGCCGGCTCGACCCCGACCACGAGCGCCAGGTCGTCGCCGCCCTGCTCGACGCCGCCAGGACCATCACCGAGCTCCTCCGCCAGTTCGGTCGCTGAGCAATCCCGGAACACCCGAACACGACGGAGGGGTCCAACCCGTGACCGCACGCATCCTGATCACCGGCGCCGGTGGTGTGGTGGGAACGCTCATGCGCTCCCGCCTCGCCGCGGAGGGCCGCGTCCTGCGGCTGCTGGACATCGCGGAGCTGCCCGCGGCCGCCGAGGGCGAGAACGCGGAGATCGTCCAGGCGTCGGTGACCGACATGGCCGCGATGGAGGCCGCGCTGAAGGACGTCGACGCCGTCATCCACCTCGGCGGCCACAGCCTCGAGGAGTCGTGGGACAAGATCCTGCGCGTCAACATCGACGGCACGCACACGGTGCTGGAGGCCGCACGGCGCTCCGGCGTCCGTCGCGTCGTGCTGGCGAGCTCGAACCACGCCGTGGGGTACGTGGAACGCGCCGACGGCGTGGCCGGGGACTACCTCTTCCCCCGTCCCGACACCTACTACGGCGTGTCCAAGGTGGCGATGGAGGCGCTGGGGTCGCTCTAC
Organism: Lentzea sp.; assembly: GCF_036380075.1. Classification (NCBI taxonomy): domain Bacteria; kingdom Bacillati; phylum Actinomycetota; class Actinomycetes; order Pseudonocardiales; family Pseudonocardiaceae; genus Lentzea; species Lentzea sp. Next base: position 7,942 of record NZ_DASVFL010000369.1, read on the forward strand.
GCAGACCGGTACGGCATGGACGTGCTCGCGATCCGCATCGGTTCGTGCTTCGAGAAGCCGCGGGACGTGCGGATGCTGGCGACGTGGCTGTCGCCGGACGACGGCGCGCGCCTGTTCGAGGCGTGCCTGTCCGTTCCGTCGCCGGGGTTCCGGATCGCCTGGGGCGTCTCGAAGAACACGCGCGGCTGGTTCTCCCACGACGAGGCCCGCGCGCTGGGCTTCGAACCGCGGGACGACTCCGAGGTGTTCGCGGCCGAGGTGCTGGCGCGGCACGGTGAGCTCGACCCCTCGACGTACGCTGCGAAGTACGTGGGCGGGGCCTGGTGCGGCCCCGACTTCGACACGGCAGTCAAGGAGGCAGGGCGTTGAGCCACGGCGTGCAGGGATACGACCCGCGCACCGGTGAGCCGTTCGGTGAACCGGTCGCGAAAACCCCCGACAGCGAGGTGGACCGCATCGCTTCCGCCGCGGCGGTCGCGTTCTCCGCCTGGTCGGTGGCTCCGGCCGCGGACCGCGCGGTGGTGCTGGAGGAGGTCGCGGACGCGCTCGACGCCGAGTCGTCGCTGCTGGTCTCGACGGCCGACAGCGAGACGGCGCTCGGCGTGCCGCGGCTGACGACGGAGCTCAAGCGCACGACGAACCAGCTGCGGCTGTTCGCTGAGGTGCTGCGCGAGGGCAGCTACGTCGAGGCCACCCTGGACTCGGCGAACCCGGACATCATCCCGCCGCGGCCGGTGCTGCGGCGCGTGCTGCGTCCACTCGGGACGGTCGCGGTGTTCTCCGCGTCGAACTTCCCGTTCGCGTTCTCGGTCGCCGGTGGCGACACGGCCTCGGCGCTCGCGTCCGGGTGTTCCGTTGTGGTGAAGGCGCATTCGGCGCACCCGTCGACGTCGCGCGAGACCGCGCGGGTCGTCGTGGACGCGCTGCGCGCGGCCGGTGCGCCCGAGGGCCTGTTCGGCATCGTCTACGGCACCGAGGCCGGTGTGGCGCTGGTGAAGCACCCCGACGTCCGCGCGGTCGGCTTCACCGGCTCGACCGGTGGCGGCCGGGCGCTGTTCGACATCGCGCAGGGACGGCCGGACCCGATCCCGTTCTACGGCGAGCTGGGCAGCGTGAACCCGACGGTGATCCTGCCGGGCGCGGCCAGGGGCGAGGACATCGCCACGGGGTTCGCCCAGTCGCTGACGATGGGCGTCGGGCAGTTCTGCACGAACCCCGGCCTGGTGTTCGCGCCCGAGGAGCTGGTGCCCGCGCTGGGCGAGGCCGTCGCGGCGACGTCCGGTGGCGCGATGCTGAACGAGCGGATGTGCGACTCCTACACGGCGTCCACGGACGCGCTGGCGGCGTCGGACCTGGTGTCCGTCGTGTCGACCGGCACGCGCCAGGACGAGGCGTGGGCGGTGTCGCCGCGGCTGTTCAGCGTCCCGCTGGCGGTGTTCGAGGAGAACCTCGAGAAGCTGACCGAGGAGCACTTCGGCCCGGCGGCCCTGGTCGTGACGTACTCGTCGCCGGCGGAGCTGCACCCGGTGCTGGCGAAGCTGCCGGGCACGCTGACGGGCACGGTGCACGCCGCCGAGTCCGACCACGCGGAGGCCGGCGAGGTCGCGGAGGTCCTGCGGCGCGTGGCGGGCCGGCTGATCTTCAACGCCTGGCCGACCGGTGTCGCGGTGGCGTGGGGCCAGCACCACGGCGGTCCGTGGCCGGCGACGACGAACCCGTTGCACACGTCGGTGGGCGCCACGTCGATCCGCCGCTGGATCGCGCCGGTGACGTACCAGTCGTGGCCGGACGCGTTGCTGCCCGCGGAGCTCCAGGACGCGAACCCGCTGGGGATCCCGCGCCGGGTGGACGGCGTGCTCGGCGTGCACTGAACGGTGCCGTGACGAACGGGGCCACCGGCGTGCTGCCGGTGGCCCCGTTCTCGTGCTTGACCTTGGAGTGCGCTCACAGGTTTAGCGTGGGGCGCATGAGAGTCGCCGAGCTCGCACGGGAGGCCGGGGTGCCGCCCGACACGGTCCGGTACTACGAGCGCGCGGGGCTGATCGCGCCGCCACCGCGCACGTCGTCGGGGTACCGGCAGTACCCGTCGTCGGCCGCCGGCCGCATCCGGTTCATCCGCGACTGCCAGCGCCTCGGCCTGACGTTGCGGGAGATCTCGTCGCTGCTCGCCGTGCGCGACACCGGCGAGTGCCCGTGCGAACCGGCCGACGAGCTGCTGCGGCGGCACATGGCCGAGATCGACGCCGAGATGGCGCGGCTCGCGCGGCTCCGCACGGACCTGGCGGACATGGTCGGGTCCTGTTCGCCCTGGTGCCCACCGGAGGGGAGGTGACCGCGATGGACGAGTGCTGCACGTGCTGCGACTGCTGCTAGTCCGGTGAAGGTCCGGCGAGGCGCCCGCCGACCTCCTCCGCGATGACCTTCGCGCACTCCACCGCCTCGGCGGTCGCGGTGTCGACCTCGACGTCGTAGGTCATGCCGCGGTGCACCAGATCCGCCTGCACCTCGGCCATCCCGGCGACCCGGTCCCCGCGCGCGAGCTCCCTGCCCGCGGCGACGGCGGCGTCGCACCGCACCCCGACCCACACCACGTCGAGCCCGTCGAGCGCCTTCTCCCACCGCTGCCGCGATTCGACGCCGCCGAGGAACACGTCGTCCACGATCACGTGCGCCCCGGCCCGCACCATGGCGGCGACCCCGGCCATCCACGCGTCCTCGAGCAGCCGGAACTCGGCCCCGGTGGTGACCTCGCCGTCTTCGGCGAACCCGATCCCCTCGGACCCGAGCTGCAGCCGCGCGGGCATCACGTCGATCAACGTGTCGACCCCGATCGCCAGCCAGGCCTGCGGCAGCAACGCCTGGAGGCACCGCGCGATCCCCGACTTGCCGGAGCTGGACCCGCCGTTGAGAACGATCACCTGAGGCACGCTCCGACCGTACCCGTGGCGCGGCCGTCAGACGCGGGCCGCGCCCGCCCGCCGCTCCTCCCGCAGCTCGCGCTGGTAGCCGAGGAAGTCGACCTCCAGCGTGTGCCGCTTCGACTTCACGTACCGGCCGCGCAACGCCTCCCGGTAGGTGGTGATCTCGGCCTTCATCTCCGGCACCGGCGGCAGCGCCGCCCGTCCGGACTCCAGGTCGGCGATCCACTCGGCCTGCGCCTCGGCCAGCGGCATGATCGCGCCGAGCGGCTGGATCAAGCCGAGGAAGTACAGCCCCGGGTGCTCGGGGTCGACGACCCGCCGGTACAGCGACACCTCGTTGTCCGCCGACGTGACCGCCGGGAACTCGGCGGCGTCCAGGAACGGGAACTCGACCTTGTAGCCGGTGCAGTAGACGATGACGTCGACGTCCTCGCGGCTGCCGTCCTCGAAGACGACGCCGGACCCGTCAAGCCGGGACACGGTCGGCTTCACCGCGATGTCGCCGTGGCCGAGCCGGGTCAGCAGGTCGTCGGAGATGGTCGGGTGCGCGGCGAGGATGCCGTGCGACGGCTCGGGCAGCCCGTAGTCGGAGAGCTTGCCCCGCGCCAGCCGCAGCATCGCCCGCAGCGACAACCCCTGCAGCCACTGCGGTGCGAACCGGGCGAGCGGTGACGTCGTCAGGTGGTCGGTCGGCATGCCGAACAGGTACTTGGGCATGATGTGCGCGCCGCGGCGCATCGCCAGGAACGTTCGCGCGGACACCCGTGACGACTCGACCGCGATGTCGCAGGCCGAGTTGCCGATGCCGAGGACCAGGACCTTCTTGTCCGCGAACCGTTCCGGCGTCTTGTAGAAGTGCGCGTGCAGCTGTTCGCCGTCGAACGAGCCGGGGAACGCGGGTTCCGGCAGCCGCGGCGACCAGTGGTGCCCGGTGGCGACGACCACCGACCGGTAGCCGGCGGTCGTCTCCTCGCCGGTGTCGCGGTCGCGTGACGTGACCGAGTAGCCACCCGGTGCGACGGAGACGGAGACGACCTCGGTCCGGAACCGGATGCGGTCGCGGAACCCGTGGTGCTCCACGAAGTCGTCGAAGTACTCGGCGATCTGGAAGTGCGACGGGTAGGCCGGCAGGTGCGACGGCATCGGGAACGACCGGAACTCCATCATCTGCCGCGAGGTGTTGATGTGGAGCGAGCGGTAGGCCGACGACATGCCGTTGTCGTTGAGGTAGCGCCAGTTGCCGCCGATCTCGGACCCGGTCTCGAGGCAGTCGTACTCGATGCCGCGGGCGCTGAGCACCTGACATGCGGCGATGCCGGACGAACCCGCCCCGATGACGCACACGCGATCCATGACGCCGAAGTATTTTCACGTTCGTCGCGCCTGTCAATCGCCCCCGTCCCGCGGCGGGTGCCCGCAGGGTGGAACGGGGTGTGCCCTGAGGTGTCCGGCACCTACGTTGTGCCGCATGCGAAAGCTTCTCGTAGCAGTCACGTCCGCACTGGCGTTCGCGGTCTCCACCGGCACGGCGGCGGGCGCGCCCCTGCCGTTGCCGGAGATCTTCGCGACGAACAACACCGCGGTCATCACCGACCCGGACGACCCGCGTCTGCAGGACCGGCTGGTGCGGTTCGACCACGACGTCCGCGGCATCGTGCGCGCGAACGGCGGCGTCACCACCCGGTCCACGCTGCTCGACGGCGTGTTCTGGTCGAGCGACCGGCAGGTGACGACGTTCGAACGTTCCCGCAAGTTCGACGTCGCGCTCGGTGAGGAGGGCCTGCGCCACGCCGCCGAGACGATCGGCGAGCAGTTCCGGCAGGAGTCGGTGCTCACGTTCCGCTTCCTGCCCGCGAGCTCGCCGGCGGTCGACGCCGTCCAGGTCGAGGTCGACGGCATCACCGCACGACAGGTCCGCCAGGGTCTGCTCGACGATGCCGTCGCGCGGGAGAAGCTCGGTGGCGGCAGCGTCACTCTGCAGGACAAGGCGATCCTCATCGCGGGCGTCGACGACCTGCCGACCGTGCGGGCGTTCGTCGCGAACATCGGCGGGGACTTCCGCAAGGCCAAGGTGCGCAAGGGAACCTGGGAGTTCGTGTCCGGCGCGGAGGGGACGGCCGCGAAAACTCCTTCGTCGTCCGCGCGAGCCGCCGCCTAACCTCGGGGCATGGCAGCAACCCTGGTCCGCGGTCAGAACGTGGACATCCGCATGTGGACTCGACCGGACGAGGTCGAGGAGCTCGCCATGCGACAGCTCCAGAACATCTCCGCGCTGCCGTGGGCCGTGAAGCACGTCGCCGTGATGCCGGACGTGCACTACGGCAAGGGTGCGACGGTGGGGTCGGTGATCGCGTTGCGCGACGCCGTCTCCCCCGCGGCCGTCGGCGTGGACATCGGCTGCGGCATGGCAGCCGTGCGCACCTCGCTCACGGCGAGTGACCTGCCGGAGACGTTGCGCGGTCTGCGGTCCCGGATGGAGGCCGTGGTCCCCGTCGGTTTCGGGCAGCACAAGGCGACGGCCTTCACCGACTCCGACGCGTCCGACTGGGCGCCGTTCTGGAGGCGGTTCGCCGACCTCACGCCGGCCGTGAAGGCGCGCGCCGACAAGGCGATGCACCAGATGGGCACGCTCGGTGGCGGCAACCACTTCCTGGAGGTCTGCCTCGACACCGACCAGCGGGTGTGGGTCATGCTGCACTCCGGGTCGCGCGGCATCGGCAACGAGCTGGCGCAGCACCACATCTCGGTGGCGCGCACGCTCGCGCACAACGCCGAGCTGCCGGACCCGGACCTGGCCGTGTTCCTCGCGGGCACGCCGGAGATGGCGGCGTACCGGCACGACCTGTACTGGGCGCAGGACTACGCGCGCCGCAACCGCGCGGTCATGCTGCGCCTGGTGTGCGACGTGCTGCGCGCGGAGTTCCCGCGGATCGCGTTCGAGGACCCGATCTCCTGCCACCACAACTACGTCTCCGAGGAGAACCACTTCGGCGAGGACGTGCTGGTGACCCGCAAGGGCGCGATCCGCGCCGGTCGTGGCGAGCTGGGCATCATCCCGGGCTCGATGGGCACCGGCTCGTACATCGTGCGGGGGCTCGGGAACCCGGACTCGTTCGAGTCGGCGTCGCACGGCGCCGGCCGGAGGATGTCCAGGAACAAGGCCCGCAAGACGTTCACGGCGGCCGATCTCGCCGACCAGACAAGTGGAGTCGAGTGCCGCAAGGACTCGGGTGTGGTGGACGAGATTCCCGCTGCTTACAAGGACATCGACATCGTGATGGCGAACCAGTCCGACCTCGTCGAGGTGGTCGCCAAGCTCAAGCAGGTGGTTTGTATCAAGGGTTGAATGTTTCCCGTGTGGGTGAACTGGAAAGCCTCCGGACAGCATTGATCTGGCCTGTCTTGGAGGTTTTCCATGTCAACGGGCGCCATCATCGGCCTGGTGGTCGCGGTTGTTGTGGTGCTGGCGGTACTCGCGTTCGTGCTGAGGCCCGCCATGCAGCGCAAGAAGCTGCGTGACCGCTTCGGCCCCGAGTACGACCGCGCGGTGTCGGAGAGCGACAGCCGGACGGCCGCCGAGAAGGAGCTCGCCGAGCGGGAGCACCGCCACAGCGAGTTCGACCTGAAGCCGCTTTCCCCGTCGGCTCAGGAGAGTTACCGCAAGCACTGGGCGACCGTGCAGACGAAGTTCGTCGACTCGCCGGAGAGCGCGATCGCCGACGCCGACCGGCTGGTGACCGACCTGATGGCCGAGCGCGGTTACCCCACCGAGGGGTACGAGGCGCAGCTGAGCGTGCTGTCCGTCGAGCACGCCCGCACCCTCGAGCACTACCGCAAGGCGCACGACATCTCGGAACGCCAGGAGATCGGCGAGGCGAGCACCGAGGACCTCCGCACCGCGATGGTGCACTACCGCGAGCTGTTCACCGACCTGCTGGAGCACGGTGGCGCTGCGCGCAACGACAAGGAAGCCGTGCGGAAGGAGAAGTCAGATGTCTGAGACCCCCACCCAAGCGGTTCCCACGCCGACCCCGGCGCGACCGCAGCAGCAGCACGCGGAAGGTTCGCTGCAGACGGACCGCGCAACGCAGGTGGAGCGCGCGCAGCAGGCCGAACGCGACCGGCAGGGTGAGCGGCCCCAGCAGTCCGAGCACTCCCAGGCCGAGCGCGCCCAGCACGAGCGTGCCCAGGCTGAGCGTGCCCAGAACGAGCGCACTCAGAACGAGCGCACCCAGAACGAGCGCACCCAGAGCGAGCGCGCGCAGGCCGAGCGTGCACAGCAGTCGGACCGCGATGTGCAGTCAGACCGCGCGCAGCAGGCCGACCGGCACGCGGACCGGGAGCGCGCGCAGGAGCAGCACGTCCCCTCGCAGCACACCCAGTCCGACCGGACGCCGGCCCAGCAGACGGCGGCGCACCGGGCGCAGGACACCACCGCCGACAGCCGTCCGTCGAGCAAGCTCGAGGACGAGTGGCAGGCGGTGCAGTACGACTTCGTCGACGACCCGAAGGCGGCCGTCCGCAAGGCGGACCAGCTCGTCACGCGGGCGATCGAGGAGCTGACGAACCGGCACCGCTCCCTCACGAAGCAGCTCGAGGGAAACGGTGATCCACAGACCGAGGACCTGCGACTGGCTCTCCACCGCTATCGGGAACTGTTCAAGTCGCTCGTCGCCGTCAAGTAGGAGTTGGAGCCCCGGCGTCGTGGCCGTAACAGGCGACGGCGCCGGCAGGCATGTCCGCACCCGGTCACCGGAGAGCTAGCCGGGGAGCTCGCGGATCTCCATCTCCAGCACGTCGATCTCGTCGCTGATGGCCTCGTCGAGCATGTCGTCGAGCAGCGTGCGGCATTCCTCCGACCCGCACCGCGGCAGTCCGGCACCGAACCGCGGCACCTGCTCCCACCACACCGCGGGGTTGTTCCAGAAAGAGCCGGAACCCTGGTCGACGCCTTCGAGGCAGCGCAGTTTCGGGTCGCTCTCCGGAAGGGCCCGCACGAACTCGATGAACAGGGCGAGCGCGTCGGGGTTGCTCACCGGGACCGCGCCGTACCCGCGCAGGCAGTCCTCGAGCTCAGCGAGGAACTCGGCCTTGAAGGACATGGCACACCCCCGCTCGTTCCGCGGCATTGCGGAAATCCTGAGTTCGTGCCGTCAACAGTACCTCTGCGGCCTGAGCCGGAAACGAGTGCGAACGGGCGGTATCTTCCTGCGCCCGCACGGTGTCCGGTGACCCGCAGTCACCGCAGAAATGCTCTCGTTGGGGCCCGAAAGGAATTGCGGTCCACTGTGGACGTGATGTCCGGCGCGCCGGTCAGCGGTCGGCGTGCAGCCTCGCGACGAAGCTGAAGCGGTCACCCCGGTACAGCGACCGGGCGCGTTCGATCGGGTGCCCCTCCACGTCGTAGGAGACGCGGTACAGCAACAACATCGGCAGCGCGGGGTTCGTGCCGATGAGCAACGCCTCGCGGGGCGTGGCGAGCACCGTCTCGACCCGTTCCTCCGCCTCGGCGAACCGGACGCCGAGCCGTTCGGTGAGGCACGCGTAGAGCGACCCGGCCGGGTCGAGCTTGTCCAGCAGGTCGGGGAACCGGCCGAGGCTCAGGTAGGTGGACTCGAGGCCGATGCGCTCGTCGTCGGCGAGCAGCACGCGTTCGAGGTGCACGACCGGGTCGCCGGGCTCGACCGCCAGGTCCCGCGCGAGGCCCTCGTCGGCGCCGAGCTCCTCGACCGTGATGACGGTGCGGTTGGGTTCGACGCCCTGCCGTCGCATGCCCTCGGTGTAGCTGACCAGGGACAACGGCTGCACGAGCTTGGGCGGACCGACGAACGTGCCGCTGCCCTGGCGGCGGATCAGCTTGCCTTCGAGGACCAGCTCGCTGACGGCTTGGCGGAGCGTGACGCGTGAGACGGAGAACCGTTCGGCGAGCTCGCGTTCCGACGGCAGGACGGTGCCTTCACCGAGGGTCTCGACGAGGTCGAACAGCTCTGCCTTGACCGCGTAGTAGCGCGGGACACGGCCGTGTTCTGGGATGCCCGCGCGAACGGGGCGATCAGCGCGGTGCGGCGGGACGCGGTTCACGTGGCGTGAGCCTACGTCACGGGGTGTGCGGTCAGCCCGCGAGCTTCGGCGGCTCGGGGATCTTGTAGCCGGAAGATCCGATGTTCGTCTCCAGCGACTTCCGCCACGCGCCGGTGTCGATCATCTTCTGCAGCGCGGCCTGGACCTTCTCCTTGCTCTTGGGGTCGTTGCGGTGCAACCCGACGCCGTACTCCTCCTTGCTGAACGGGTCGCCGACCACGCGCAGCAGCTCGGGGTTCTGGGCGGCGTAGCCCGCGAGCAGCACGTCGTCGGTGGTGACGGCGTCGACGTTGTTGGCCAGCAACGCGGTCACGCAGTCGCTGAACTTCGCGTACTCGACCAGGTTCACGTCCTTGGCGAACTGCTCCTTGACGTACGCGGCGGACGTGGAGCCCGCGGTGGAGCACAGGCGCAGGCTGGAGTTGAGCGACTTCGGGCCGGCGATGCGCTTCTCGTTGAAGCGCACCAGCAGGTCCTGGCCGGCGACGAAGTACGGGCCGACGAAGTCGACGACCTGCTTGCGCTTGTCGGTGATCGAGTAGGTGGACACGACGAGGTCGGCCTCACCGCTGGTGAGCAGCGTCTCCCGGTTGCCGGGCTGCGCCTCCATCCAGGTGATGTTCTTCTCGTCGACGCCCAGCTCGCCCGCGATGAACTTCGCGACGTCGACGTCGAACCCGCGGTAGCTGCCGTCGAGCCTGCGCAACGACAGGCCCGGCTGGTCGAAGGACACCGCGATGGTCATGCGGTCCTTGGAGCTGACTTTTCCCGCCATGGTGGACTCGTCGGCGCTCCCGCACGAAGCGAGCAGAAGCACGGCGGCGAATGTCGTCGCGGCAAGGCGAAGAAGCGCTCTCGGTGTCATTCGTCCCTCTACAGCGTCGAACCACGGGGTCGGTCCACGGGCATGCGCCGTCCCGACAGGGTGGTGTTCGGCCGGCGATGCGGGAAACCTAAGCGGCGCTGCGACGCATGTCCATACCTCAGCGCGAATGAAACTTACGGAATCGTTGCCGTAACCGGTCAACGCAGCCGGCGGGGTCCCGCGTCGTGCAGAGAAGGTGGCGGACCGACAACTATGCGGGCGCTGCTGACGAAAGCGCCCGCCGCGGAAGCGAGCACCGGTTCGAGCTTCAGCGAACGCACCTCCGGAAGGTCCTCGGCGAGAGCCGCCAAACGGAGTACCAATTCCTGAAGTGCTTTCAGGTCCGCCGGTTCGTCACCCCGGTAACCGGTGAGCAGAGGCGCCGCTTTCGGTGCCGCGACGAGTTCCGCCGCGTCGGTGTCGGTGAGCGGTACCGCCCGGTAGGCGCGGTCGCCGAGCAGGTCGCTGACCAGACCCGACAGTCCGAACCAGACCAGCGTGCCGAAGCTCGGGTCGTCCTGCAGGCCCAGCACGCAGCTGACTCCCTTGGGCGCCATGCGTTGCACGTACACGCCCGGTTTGCCGGAAAGCGCCGCGAGGTCGTGGTAGGCGGCTGTGACCGATTCCCGCTGGGCGATGTCGAGCCGCACGCCGACGAGGTCGGTGCGGTGGCGCAGGCGTTCGCTGGTCGCTTTCATCGCGACCGGATAACCGAGTGCGGACGCGGCTTCCACGGCTTCTTCGGCGTTGTTCGCGATGCGGAATGGCACGACGTCGATGCCATAGCACTTCAGCAGTTCGACCGCCGTGTGGTCGTCCATCCTGCGTTCGGTGACAACGTCGTCCACAAAGGAGCGCGCCCGTTCGGTGTCGATGCCGTCCGGTCTGGTGAAGTTGCCCTGAGGTGCGGCGCGCCACCGCGCATAACGGATGGCGCGCGCCAATGCGAGCACCGCGCGTTCCGGGCTGGCATAGCTCGGAATCGAGCCCTTGCCGGGCATTTTCAGCTCGTCCGGAATGCCCTCGACCGCGAGAAACGTCGAGACGATCGGTTTCGTGCGATGCGCGGATTCTTTGATGGCGCGCGCATACGCACTGCCGGGAACCGCGATCGGCGGCACGAACACGACGACGAGGGCGTCGGTGTCGGGGCGATCGAGCGCCTCCTTCACCGCCTTCGCGAACTCCTCGGGGGTGGCCTGGGCACCGACGTCGACGGGGTCGCCCGCGATCTCGAGGTCCTGGGCGAGCAGCGTGTCGGCGGCGAGCAGCCCGATGGCGGTGGAGTTGCCGACGACGGCGACGCGCCTGCCGGTGGGCAGCGGCTGGTGGGCCAGCAGCAGCGCGGTGTCGAACAGCTGGGCCAGCGAGTCGACCCTGATGACGCCGGCCTGTTCGAACAGCGCTTGGACGCTCGCCTCGTCGACCTTCGCGGCGGTGGCGGCGAGGCCGGGGACGACGGCGTGGCGGCCGGACTTCACCGCGACGATCGGCTTGGTGCGGCCGAGCCGGCGCGCGAGCCGGGCGAACTTGCGCGGGTTGCCGAACGACTCCAGGTACAGCAGGACGACGTCGGTGGACGGGTCGGTCTCCCAGTACTGGAGCAGGTCGTTGCCCGAGACGTCGGCGCGGTTGCCGGCGGAGACGAACGTCGACAGCCCGAGGCCCCACCCGGCGGCGTTGGCGAGGATGGCCGTGCCGAGGGCACCGGACTGGCAGAAGAAGCCCGCGCGGCCCCGTGCCGGCAGCTGCGGGGCGAGGCTCGCGTTGAGGCGGACCTTGGGGTCGAGGTTGAGGACGCCGAGCGCGTTCGGGCCGACGACGCGCATGCCGTGCGCCCTGGCCTCGGCCGCGAGCCTGCGTTCGGCGGACAGCCCGTCCGGGCCGGTCTCGCCGTAGCCGGAGCTGACGACGACGAGCGCCTTCACGCCCTTGGCGAGACAGCCGTCCATGACCTCGTCGACGCTGGCCGCGGGGACGGCGACGACGGCGAGGTCGACGTCGTCGGGGATGTCGAGCACGGTCGGGTACGCCCGGACGCCCCGCACGGCGCGGTGCTCGGCGTTGACGGGGTAGACGGGCCCGTTGAAGTCGGCCTCGAGGAGGTTCTTGAGGACGGCGTGCCCGATCTTGGTGGGATCGGTGGAGGCGCCGATGACGGCGACGCTGCGCGGGTGCAGCAGGTTGTGCACGCTGCGGGCCTCGGCGGCCTGCTCGCGGGCCCTGGCGACGGCGACGGACTCGTCGGTCGGGTCGATCGCGAACTCCAGGTGCAGCACGCCCTCCTCGAACGCCCTGCTGACCTGGTAGCCGGCGTCGCGGAACACCCGGACCATCTGCCCGTTCTCGGCGAGCACCTCGGCCTCGAACCGGGTGAGCCCGACCTCCCTGGCCGCGGCGGCGAGGTGTTCGAGCAGGATGCTGCCCAGCCCGCGGCCCTGGTGGCCGTCCTGGACGACGAACGCGACCTCGGCACTCTGCCCGTGGTGGAGCCGGTCGAACCGGCCGACGGCGACGATGTCGTCGCCGAGCAGCGCGATGAGAGCCACCCGGTCGTGGTGGTCGACGGTGCTGAACCGCTCGAGGTCGCGCTGCGGGATGCGCGGGTACGGCCCGAAGTAGCGGAAGTACCGCGTCCGCTCCGACAGCCTGCCGTGGAAGTCGCGCAGCCTGTCGGCGTCGTCGGGCGTGATCGGCCGCAGGTGGACGGTGCCGCCGTCGCTGAGGACGACGTCCGCCTCCCACCGCCGGGGAAAGTCGAACGGATCTCTGGCACCCATGTCGGCTTCAGTCCCTGGGGTCGTCCGGGTCGAGTCCGTGCAACGGGAACACCGCGCGGCGCGCGTCGCGGATCGCCTTGTCCACCGGCTCCTCCGTGTCCCCGCCCCACGGCTGGTGTCCAGGGTCGCACCCATCGGTCATGGACGCAGGCAGGGGCCAGCCGGGCGCGACGCGTGTCGCGTGCGCGACCCAGTCCGCCGGCAGCGGCCGCCTGGGGTCGACGTCGCGGTCGAGCACCGTCGCGAGCAGGTGCGTCCACGACCGCGGCACGACCCTGAGCAGCTCGTACCCGCCGCCGCCGAGCGCGAGCCACTTGTAGCCGTGCTCGTTCACGAGGTCGCGGAACGCCCGGTAGATCGCCCGGTGCCCGTCGACGCTGAGCGACAGGTCCGCGAGCGGGTCCTCCTTGTGCGTGTCGACCCCGCACTGGGTGACCAGCACCTGCGGCCGGAACGCCTTCAGCAACGCCGGCACCGTCGCGTGGAACGCCCGCAACCACCCTCCGTCGCGCGTCCCGGCGGGCAGCGGCACGTTGACCGCGCTCCCCTCGGCCCCGGCGCCGCCGACCTCGTTCGCCCACCCGGTCCCCGGCCACAGGCTCATCGGGTGCTGGTGCAGCGAGATCGTCAGCACCCGCGGGTCATCCCAGAACGCCGTCTGCACCCCGTCTCCGTGGTGCACGTCGACGTCGACGTACGCGATGCGCTCCACCCCGCTGCGCAACAGCCACTCGATGGCGACCGCGCAGTCGTTGTAGACGCAGAACCCGGCGGCGCTGTCCGGCATGGCGTGGTGCAGCCCGCCGGCGATGTTGACCGCCCGGTCCGCCGCACCCGACGCGATGGCCCTGGCAGCCGCCAGCGACCCGCCCACCACCAGCGCCGACGCCTCGTGCATCCGGTCGAACACGGGGTTGTCCGCCGTGCCCAGCCCGTGCCCGACGTCCCACCCGGCCGTCGGCGCCGCCTGCACCGCGCTCAGGTAGCCAGGCCGGTGCACCAGCTCGATCTCCTCGTCACTGGCCGCCTCGGGCACGAGCAGCTCGACGCCGTCGAGCACCCCGAGCGCGGTGGCGAGCCGCACCGTCAGGTCGAGCCGGACGGGGTTGAGCGGATGGTCGCCACCGAGGTCGTACGCGAGGAAGGACCTGTCCCAGACAACCGCGGCCGGCTTACCCATGCCCAGCAACCTACCCACCGACCGGCCCGTCCGGTGATCGCGTCACCGGCACCGCGTGCCCGGGATCACGCTTTGGCCGCCACCACCGCGACACGCGTGCCCGCGTCCGCACCGCCGCCTACAGTGACGCTCCTCGGCTCGCCCTCCGGGCCCCGAACCGGAACCGATCTCACCGAACAGGGGTCAGAGGCGACATGCAACTGCGACCAGCGGCCATCCTCCTCGCACTGGGCCTGACACTCGCCGCCGTCACGGGCTGCAGCGAACAGGTCAAGGGTTCGGCCATCGCCGACACCAACGCGACCACGCCCGAGGTGACCGCCCCGACGCCGACGTCGAGGAAGGCGCCCGTCAGCACCACCGCGGCGAAGCCCACGAGCCCCACCAGCCAGAAGACCGGCGACGTGAAGATCGGCACCAAGAAGAAGGCGAACGGCCTGGAGACCTGCGGCGTCCTCAAGGCAGCCGACGTCGAGGCCGCGACCGGCGGCAAGGCCTCGGCCGACGGCGGCTGCATCGTCACCACCACCGGCCCGTCGACCGTCATCACCCAGATGGTCACGGTCCCCGAGGCGGTCGACGAGGAAGGCGAGAAGAAGCAGATCGACATCGGCGGCAACACGGCGTGGCAGGTCACCTCCTCCAAGGAGGACTGCCAGGTCACCGTCATGCTGACCGACGACCCGGACGCCATCACCACGGCGTTCTCGGTGAGCGTGCTGGCGATCGAGGAGATCGACACCTGCGCCGCCGCGCTGAAGCTCGCGAAGCAGGGCTTCGACCGCATCCCGAACGCCTGACCCCGCCGCCCGGCCGCACCGGCGTCGTCAGCCGCCGGTGGCGACCTCCCGGTCCAACGCGCACCAGTTGGACCACGACCCCGCGTACAACGCGGCCGGCTTCTCGGCCGACGTGATCCCCGCGACCTCCAGCGCGAGCACCACGGACGAGGCCGTCACACCCGACCCGCAGTACGCCCCGACCGCCACGTCACCCGACACCCCGAGACCGCCGAACCGCTCGGCCAGCTCCTCCGCGCCGAGCCACCGCCCGTCGGCACCGACGTGCCCGGTGGTCGGCGCGTTGAGCGCCCCTGGGATGTGACCGGCCTTCGGGTCCACCGGCTCGGTCTCACCGCGGTACCGCGCCGCCGCCCGCGCGTCGAGCAGCACGCCCTCCTGGGCGAGCGCTGCCGCCTCGTCCGCGTCCAGCACCGGCATCTGGCCGGGTCGCACAACCACGTCGCCCGCCGCGTCCCCGGTGAGCGGCGACGGCACTTCCGCCGTCACGGGCAGCCCGGCCGCCTCCCACGCGGCGAACCCGCCGTCCAGCACCGCCACGTCGCCGTACCCGGCCCACCGCAGCAGCCACCACACCCGCGCGGCGACCGACCCGTCGCCCGCGTCGTAGGCCACGACCCGGCCGCCCTCGCGCACGCCCGCGCGGCGCAGCACCTCCTGCAACCGCACGGCATCCGGCAGCGGATGCCGGCCACCGGCGCCGGGCGGCGCGGACAGCTCGGTGTCCAGATCCGCGTAGACCGCGCCGGGGATGTGGCTGACCTCGTAGTCTTGGCGTCCGGGTGGTCCGCCGAGACGCCACCGGACGTCCAGCACGACGGTGGCCGGACGCGCACTCAGCGCATCGGCGAGGGCCTCAGGAGTGATCAAGGGATGCACGGCTCACATCCTGCACCCGCGCGGACACCTGTGTCCCCCGGCACGACTACCATCGACACCACACGAAGGGGAGCGGGTGTGAACGACCTCATCGACACCACGGAGATGTATCTCCGCACGATCTACGAGCTCGAAGAAGAGGGCGTGGTGCCACTGCGCGCCCGCATCGCCGAGCGCCTCGGCCAGAGCGGACCGACCGTGAGCCAGACCGTCGGCCGCATGGAGCGCGACGGCCTGGTCGTCGTGGCCGAGGACCGCCACCTCGAGCTCACCGAGCAGGGCCGCAACCTCGCGATCGCCGTCATGCGCAAGCACCGGCTCGCCGAACGCCTCCTCGTGGACATCATCGGGCTCGAGTGGGAGCACGTGCACAGCGAGGCGTGCCGCTGGGAGCACGTCATGAGCGAGGCGGTCGAGCGCAAGCTCGTCAAGCTGCTCGGCAACCCGACCACCTCGCCCTACGGCAACCCGATCCCCGGTCTCGACAAGCTGGGCGACGGCGAGCCCGCCCCGCCCGTCGAGGCCGACCTGGTGCGCGTCGACGAGGTGGCCCGCCGCGGCGGTGGCCGCGTCGAGATCCGCCGCATCGCCGAGCACGTCCAGCTCGACCCGGACCTGATGGCCGAGCTGAAGGCCGCCGGCGTCGTGCCGGGCGGCACCGTGGAGGTCGGGGCGCTCGCCGGCGCCAAGGTCGTCCACGTGCGCGGCAACGGCACCACGGCCGAGCTCGACCCCGC
>NZ_DASVFL010000370.1:0-9778 GCF_036380075.1 Lentzea sp.
TCGACCGTCACCGGGCCACCGCCAGACCGTCGGTCGCGCACACCCGCTGGTAGACGAGCTCCGTGCGGGTCGCCACCTCGTCCCACGTGTACCGCGCCTCGACGCGGTCGCGGCCCGCGATGCCGTAGGCCATTCCGCGCGACCGGTCCGCGAGGACCTTGCGCAGCGCCCGTCCGAGGGCACGCGGACCCCGGGGCGGGGTCAGCACACCCGTCACGCCGTGGACCACCGTGTCGGTCAGGCCACCGACCGACGATGCCACCACCGGCACACCGCAGGCCATGGCTTCCAACGGAACGATGCCGAACGGTTCGTACCAAGGCACGCACGCCACGACGTCCGCCGAGCGCAACAGCGCCGGCATGTCCGCGCGGTCGACCTGGCCGGCCAGGTGCACGCGGTCCGCGACGCCGTGCGACCGCGCGCAGGCGAGAAGGCGCCGCGCCTCCGGGTCGTTCGTCAGGTCCCGCGAGCCGCCGGCGACCACCAGCTCGGTGCCGGGCACCCACGGCAGCGCGGTGATCAGGTCGTCGAACCCCTTGCGCGGCAGCAGTCTCCCCACCGACACGATCCTTCGCGGCCGGTACCGGTCGACGCCTGACGGTTCCGGTGTGAAGAGGTCGAGATCGACACCCCTCGGCACCACCACCAGTTTCGACCGGTCCACGCCCATGCCGAGGACGGCGCGCGCTTCCGCGGAGCTGGTCGCGACGACCAGGGTGACCTCGTGACCGATGAGCCGTTCCACCGCGACGCGTTTGGTCGAGTCCGCCTCGGCCGCACGGTGGTCCGGAGGCCGTGGCGCGCCCAGCGAGTGGTAGGTCTGCACGACCGGTACGGGACTGTTCCTGGCGCTCAGAACGGCGGCGATCCCGGACAGCCAGCCGTGGGCGTGCACGACGTCAGGGCGACGCGCCTCCCAGGCCAGCTCGAGGACCTCGACGAGATCTCCCGCGTAGGCCAGGACTTCGTCCGCGCCGAGCTTCAGCGGGGGCCCGGCCGGTACGTGCACGACCTCGTAGCCGTGCGGGCTGTGCACGAGCTGAGGACCGTGGGGGTGGTCGCGCCGCGTGTAGACGACGACCCGGTGGCCGAGCGCGGCCAGCGCGGCCGCGAGTCCTGCGACGTGGAGACCCTGGCTGCCGGTGCCGGACGATCCGGGGTCGGTCAGCGGGCTGGAGGTCACGGAGACGAGCGCGATGTTCTTGCGCGTGAACGAGATCGGCTCGACACGGACGCCCACGGTGTTCTCCTCACGACGAGGTGATGAGACCGCGGGTCCGGGCGGTTGCTGCGTCTGCCAGCTCGTCCAGGCTACCCACACGGCGGCCGTCCGGCACTCCGGAGACGCCGTGCACCCGTTTCGCCGAGCCGAGATCCCGGTCCCGGCGGACAACGCCGCGGGGACCGGTCCGGTCACAGATCGGTGGGACGTGGTGGGAGGACGACCTCGGGGCGCAGTTCGCCGAGAACGACCTCCCTGGCCACATCGGCCAACCGGCGACCACCGTTGCGGGCATGGCCGCGCAGCGCGTGGAACGCCTGCTCCATGTCGAGGTTCCCGGCGAACGCGAGCACACCCTTGGCCTGTTCGATGACGACCCGGCTGTTCAGCGCCGTCTGCAGCTGCTCGGTGACCACCTCGCCACGCCGGATGGCGCGTTCCTGCAGGATCCCGATCGTCGCCGTGTCCGCGAGGGCGCGCACGACCAGCAGGTCCTCGTCGCTGAGCAACCCGGTCTCCTTGCGGAACAAGTTCAGCGTGCCGATGGTCTCGCGCCGCAGCCTCATCGGCACGGCGTGCACCGAGGCGAAACCCCCCGCGAGGGCGAGCGGCGCGAACCGCGGCCAGCGCTGGACCTCCTTCGACAGGTCCGCGACGAGCACCGTCTCACCGCTGTGCACGCAGTCGAAGCACGGGCCCTCGCTCGCCTGCAGCTGGAACAGTTCGAGCATGCGCGTCTGGGCCGACGAGTAGGCCACCACCCGCAGGCCGCCGCGCTGGTCGGACAGCATCAACCCGGCCACCGTCGCGTCCAGCAACTGGACGCAGTGTTCGACCAGCCGGTGCAGCACGTCCACCACGTCGTAGTCGTCGACCAGCGTGTCCGCCAGCTCGACCAGCGCGTGGAGCAACCGCGACTCCCGTTCCGTCCTGGACGGTGCGCTACCGCTCATCACCAGCTCCTGTCTTCTTCGTCCGACGGTAGTGCTGCCAGCACGGGGCCGCTGTCGAGGTCTCGCAGGCGGTCATGCGCGAAGTTCCAGCGGGGACAGCTCGCGGTTCACGATGTCCTTGGCGACCTCGTCGAGAGGTCTGCCCATCGCGAAGGCGTAGCCGCGCAACCGGGACAGCGCCTCCTCCGCGGAGATGCCGAGCGCGGCGAGCACCATGCCGGTCGCCTGGTGCACCTGTTCGCGGCCGGGCGAAAGCACACCCCGCAGGCCGTCGGCGCCGTCGAACTCGCCCAGGAGCACGCCGAGCAGCACTGCGGTCACCACGTCGACCACCTCCAGCGCGACGGCGAGCTCGTCTGCCGACAACCAGCCGGGGCGACGGCGGTAGAGGTCGATCGCGCCGATGCCGATGGCGCCCGCCTGCAACGGGAACGCGAAGATCGCGCCGACGGGCAGCGCGGCGATCGCCGCCGCGAACACGGGCCACGCGAGGACCGACGCCTGCGGCAGATCGGGAACCAGCACGGGCCGGCGGGTCGCGAACGCCTCGAAGCACGGACCCTCGCCCAGGTCGAACTGGACGTTCTCGATCTTCATCGCGATCACGTCGCTGGCGTACAACGTCTCCCGCTCCCGTGGTCCGCTCAGCACCGAGATCGAGGCGCCGTCCACCGGCAGCAGGCCCACGCACGCGCGGATCACGCGAGCCAGGACGTCGAGCTCGCTCTTGCTGTCACTCAGCGCCGCAATCACCGCGGCGCGCGCTTCGATCACCGATGGGCGACGGCTGTCAGGTTCGCGCACCTCTGGTCACACCGCCGAACAGCGACCACTGGTCCATGGCTGGCACGGTTTCCTCCACCACGTCGACTGGTTCCAGTCGTTCCTGGACGTAGCGAGGTCTAGGCCCACGCCTTGCGTGACCGCATCAGGATCAACACATCCAGCGTACCGCGTGCCTTTGTGGCACGCGGTACGCCCCGCTCGCAACGGGTTTCAGCGCACGCGGCGGCTGAGTCTTGCCCGGCGCCGCCCGCCGGGGAACCCGCGGTGGCGGACGCGAACCGGTGCGGTTCGCGCCGGTTCACCGGCGGTGCGCGCGGGTGACCCCGCCACCGGTGTGTGGGTCGCGGCCGCGCGGGTAGACGTCGTGCTCGCTGATCGTGCCGTCCCGGTTCCGGGTGATGTGGTCCACCGCGTGCGCGATCGCCATCTCACGGCCGTCGGCGCTCGCCTCCTCCTTGTTGAGGTGCGTGCTGGAGGCCTGGTCGTTGCCCTCCACCCGGTTCTTCCACCGGCCGTCCTCGAAGTAGGTCTCGATGTCGCCTCGCATGGGCTCACTCCTGTCGGGTCGTCCGGTCGAGTACCCCCGGCCGCGACCCGCACACCACTCACCCTCCGGCCGGCGACTCCGGCCAGGCGGCCTGGGCCTGCGCGGCGGTGGCGTAGGTGGTGAAGAAGGTGTCCAGCCCGATGAGCACGAGGGTGCGGGCGAGGTGGCGTGGGACGCCGGCGAGCGCCAGGCCGGCCTCCGCGGAGTGCGCGAGGTTGCGTGCGGCGATCAGCGCGGAGATGCCGCTGGAGTCGCAGAAGAGCAGTCCGGTCAGGTCGAGCACGACCTGCTGGCCCGGCCGCGGCGAGATCGCCTCGACGGCCTGGAGTGCGCGCGGGGCCGAGGCGGAGTCGAGCTCTCCGGCGAACTCGACCACCGGACCCGCTTCCAGGTCGAGCGTGGTGACGGTGAACGAGGTCATGGTCTCTCATCTCCAAGCAGGCGCACGCTGAGTGCAAGGAGCGCGGTGTCGTCGTCGACACCGTCGCCGAAGCTGTCGAGCAACAGGGACACCGCGGCCACGGTCTCGGTCGCGCTGCCGACGTCGAGGGTGTTGGCCCAGTCGCGCAGGTCCTCCTCGTCGTAGCGGACGCGGCCGTGTGTGCGGGCCTCGGTGAGTCCGTCGGAGTAGAGCAGGAGTGTGTCACCGGGCCGCAGGCGCAGCTCGACCTCGACGAAGCGGGCGTCCGGCAGCGCGCCGATCAGCTGACCGCCCCTGGTGTCGAGGAGTTCGGCCGCACCGTTGTGGCGGATCACCAGCGCCGGTGGGTGCCCGCCGCTCGCGAGGGTGACTTTGGCGCCGTCCTCCGCCGGTTCGAGCAGGCCGTGGATGGCGGTGCAGAACCGCGGCGTCGCGCCGTGCTGGTCCTTGAGCAGCGCCGTGTTGAGGCGCTTCAGCACGGTGGCGGGACCGGGCTCCTGCACGGCGGCGGCGCGCAGCGTGTAGCGGGTAAGCGACGTGACCACGGCGGCCTCCGCGCCCTTGCCGGACACGTCGCCGAGGAAGAACGCCCACGTGTCGCCGGTGAGGGGGAAGAGGTCGTAGAAGTCGCCGCCCACCTCGTCCGCGGAGGCGGGGTGGTAGTAGGCCGCGACGTCCATGCCGGGCACGTCCGGCAACGACGGCGGCAACAGCGTGCGCTGCAAGGTGGAGGCCAGCAGCTGTACACGGTCGCGTTCCTGTTCCGCCTCCTGGCGTGCGCGCAGCAGTTCGTGTTCGTAGGCGCGCCGGTCACCGGCGTCGAAGATGGTGGTGCGGATCAGCTGAGCCGTGCCGTTCGCGCTCGTCTTGACCGTCGAACTGACCAGCACGGCCATTCGCGTTCCGTCCGCGCGCACCAGTTCCAGCGCGATACCGCCGATCTCGCCGTGCATGCGCAGCATCGGCGCGAAGTGCGTCTCGTGGTAGATCCGGTCGCCGACGGGGAGCAGATCGGCGAACCGCCGACGCCCGAGGAGTTCCGCGCGTTCGTGTCCCAGCCATCCCAGGAGCGTGGCGTTGATCTTGGCGATCGTGCCGTCCATCAGCGTGGACAGGTAGCCGCACGGTGCGTTCTCGTACAGGTCTTCCGCACTGTCCTCCAGCAACGCCGAGAACGTGGTCTCCACTCCGGCCTCCTCGCCGCTTCCCGCCGGGCGGATCACCGGGCGCCCGCGAACTCAGCGATCGCGGCCGCCGTCTGCTCTGGAGCGCTCAGCTGCGGGCAGTGGCCGATCGCATCGAGCGTCACCAGCACGCTGCCCTCGATCCGGTCGTGCACGAACTGGCCGACCTCGCGCGGCGCGATCGCGTCCGAGAAGCACTGCAGCACGGCGGTCCGCACGGTGACGTCCGCGAGGTCCGCGCGGTTGTCGGACAGGAAGGTGGTGCGCGCGAACACCCGCGCGATCGCCGGGTCGGTGCGGCAGAACGCGGCCTCCAGCTCACCGGCGACCTCGGGCCGGTCCGGGTTGCCGGCGATGACCGGCGCCATCGCCGCGGACCAGCCGAGGTAGTTCGACTCGAGCGAGCCGAGCAGCTCGTCGATGTCGGCACGGGTGAACCCGCCCCGGTACCCGCCGTCGTCGAGGTAGCGGGGCGACGGGGTCAGCAGCACGAGCTTCGCGAACCGCTCCGGCTCGCGGTTGGCGGCGAGCACGGCGATCATCGCGCTGACCGAGTGCCCGACCAGCACGACGTCGCGCAGGTCCAGTTCCGCGCAGATCTCCAGCACGTCGCCGGCATAGCCGTCGAGCGTCGAGTAGCGCTCGGGAGACCACGCGGCCAGGTCGGAACCACCCGAGCCGACGTGGTCGAACAGCACGAGCCGGAACCGCCGCGCCAGGTCCGGCACCACCAGCCTCCACAGGTTCTGGTCACAGCCGAACCCGTGGGCGAGCAGCACCACCGGAGCGTCCTCGCGGCCGATGACGTTCACGTTGTTCCTGCGCCGCGCGTCCATCAGCGCATCCTGTCACCTCTGGGCGCGGGGCGGCTGTCCCGGCACGGCTACCGCTCGGCGTCCAGCAACAGGGCCAGGGCCACGTCGGCCAGCTGCACCGCTCCGACGATCTCGTCGGGTGTCAGCGGATCGCCGTGGTCGCGGTGGACCTCCAGGACACCGAGGGCGTCCTCGCCGAGGGAGAAGGGGAACGCGAAGATCGCCTCGACCCCGGCCGCGACCGCCGCGCCGGCGAAGAGCGGCCAGCGCACCGAGGTCCTGTGGTCCACGAGGTTCGGCACGAGCACCGGCCAGTTCTGCCTGGCCGCTTCGAAAGCGGGCCCCTCGCCGAGCACGGTCTGCAGTTCCGCGATCTCCTCGCCGCAGAACCCGGAGCTCGTGAAGGGGCGGCAGCGGCCCGCGCCCTCCCGGAGGTACAGCGCCGCGCCGACCGCGTTCGTCCGCACCCCGCAGGCGATGCAGACGTGCCGGATGATCGTCTGGCGGTGGGTGGGGCCGGTGTCGGTGCCTTCGGGCGAGGCCGTGCGAAGGCGGGTGATGTCGAGCATGGTGGGCAGCACTCCAGACCGGACTGGTGAAGTGGTGCCACCGGGGACCAGGGCGGCTTGGCGTGATCCGCTCGGCCGAGCCGCGCGTTGGGGCGACCTTAGCGCGGTGCCCCGCCGGGCACCGCCGCCGTTCGGGCACTGCTGCCGGAACTCGGCCACACCGCCATTGGCCGCGACGATCACAGCGGCTTCCGGACCGTCGCGGAGGGGACGGACGCTTCCGCGAGGAGGAGATCGCCTGGTCGCGACCCGGCCTCTGATCCGGCTGCCCGCGGCGTCCTGGGAGACTTCCCGGCGACGCAGCACCCCGTGGACGGAAGAGACCCGCATGCCCTTCGCCGACGAGCTCATCGGCCGCGACACCGCGCAGGCCCTCGTGGACGCCGTCCGGGCGGCGGCGCCGGGTGCGGACCTCGCGTCACTGCGGGCGGCGGTCGGATCGCTCGGCCCGTTGTCGCTCAGGGAACGTGCCGACCTCCTGCGGGACGCGCTGCTCGCCGACGTTCCCGGTGACTACGCCGCGCTGGCCGCGACGGTGCGGGCCGCGCGCGACCACACCCCCCGCTTCACCGGGTGGCTGATCTGGCCGGTCACCGGCGCTCTGGCCACGCGAGCGGTGCGGGAGGGGAGCACCGCCTCGTTCGACGACGCGATGGCGCTGCTCGCGGACCTCACCGGGCGCCTCACCGCGGAGTTCGCGATCAGGACCCTGCTGCGGCACGACCTCGGCCGGGCTCTGGAGATCGTCGGCGGCTGGACCGGCTCCGCCGACGAGCACGTGCGCAGGCTCGCCTCCGAGGGCACCCGCCCGTACCTGCCGTGGGCGGTCAGGGTGCCGGAGGTCCTGGCGCGTCCCGGGGTGACGGTGCCCGTCCTCGACGCGCTCTACCGGGACGAGAGCGACTACGTGCGCCGGTCGGTCGCCAACCACCTCAACGACCTCAGCCGCGACCACCCGCGCATCGTCGCCGTCACCGCGCGCCGCTGGCTGGCCGCTCCCGACGCGAACACGGAACGCCTGGTGCGCCACGGGTTGCGCACCCTCGTCAAGCGCGGCGATCCCGAAGCGCTGGGGCTGCTCGGCTTCGCGCCCGCCGAGGTGGAGGTCGACGGCCCCCACCTGGACCAGGACGTCGTCCCGGTCGGCGGCAGCCTCCGCTTCACCGCCTCGGTCCGCAACACCGGTGACACCGAGGCGCGTCTCGCGATCGACTACGTCGTGCACCACCGCAAGGCCGACGGAGGCCAGACCGGCAAGACCTTCAAGCTCACCACCCGCACCCTGGCACCGGGGGAGCGGATCGAGATCGCGCGGGAGCACTCGTTCCGGCTGATCACGACCCGCCGCTACCACCCCGGAACGCACGGGATCTCCTTGCAGGTCAACGGTGTGGGGTCGGACAGAGCCGAGTTCGAGCTGGCCGTCATCGGCTGAGCGGGCGGGCTGGTCCGGGTGACCGCGTCCGTCGTCGAGCGCCGCCGGCATCCGGTGCGCGCCTCCTCCTGCCGTGTCGCGTGCGTAACGCCCCGGTCGCTCTCGGAGACTTCAGCCTTGGTGTCCGTGCGAGCAGAGGGTGTGCCGATGAAGATCGATCTGTTCAACGAGATCCAGAACCCCGGCCCTGAGTCCGAGCAGTTCCGCTTCCGCCAGGCCATCGAGCAGGCCCGGCTCGCCGACGAGCTCGGCTACGGCTGCTGGTGGCAGGTCGAGCACCACGGCGCGGGCGAGTTCAGCCTCTCCTCCGCCCCGGAACTGGTGCTCGCCGCGCTGTCCCAGCAGACCTCCCGCATCCGCCTCGGCCACGCCGCGGTCCTCGCGCCCGGCCGCTTCAACCACCCCATCCGCGTCGCCGAACGCGCCGCCACCCTCGACCACCTGAGCGGAGGCCGCGTCGAGCTCGGTCTCACCCGCTCCACCATCCCCGAGTGGAACCTCTTCGGTGTCGAGCCGGCCGACGCGCGCGCCCAGACCGCCGAGGCGTTCGAGATGGTGCCGAGGATGTGGACCGCGGACCGCTTCTCCCACCGGGGCGAGCACTACGACGTTCCGGAGACCTCGATCATCCCCAAGCCCCTGCAGACCCCGCACCCGCCGCTGTGGCAGGCCGCCGCCTCCCCGACGTCGTTCGAGGAGGCGGGCCGCCGCGGCGTCGGCGTGCTCGGCACGACGATCTGGGAGTCCCTCGACCGGATCTCCCGCATGATCGACCTCTACCGCGCCGCCGCGTCCGAGTGCACCTCTCCGGTGGGGGAGTTCGTCAACAACCAGGTCGCCTGCTTCACCTTCGTGCACTGCGCCGAGACCGACGAGCAGGCCATGCGCAACGGGGCGGCGGCCGCGGCGGCCTGGTACACGGTGACGGCGCTGCGCTTCTTCGACGCCGCGGCCGAGTTCGCCGCGACCATGCAACGCCACCAGGACATCCTCGCGGCCGGCGGCGCCGGCCTCACCGGCGAGTTCCTGCGCGCGGAGGCCGATGCCGCGCCCACCGGCGCACAGCTGGTGATCGGCCGGATCATCCAGGGCGAGGACGTGCCGGAGGACGAGCTGTTCGAGGTGCTCTCGGCGCAGCAGTCGCTGATCGTCGGCAGCCCGGACACGTGCCGGGAGAAGCTGCGGGTCTACGCCGACCTGGGGATCGACCGGCTGATGTGCCTGCAGCAGATCGGGCCGATCGGGGCGGACGAGGTGACGACGAGCATCAGGCTGATCGGCGAGCTGATCCCCGAGTTCGACAGGCCCTGAGCCGGTCGTGCGGCCGTCGCGGCGCGGTGAACGCGGGGGAGGGCCACAATGGCGCGATGGACCGCGTGCGCACGCCGATCCGTCCGGACGCATCGTCCGACGCGATCTGGACCCCGGCCGCAGCGGCCCGGCTGCTCGGCATCGCTCCGTCCACGCTGCGGTGCTGGCACCGTCGCTACCGGCTGGGGACGGCCGGGGTGGATCCCGGCCGGCACCGCCGCTACACCGCCGCCGAGCTCGACTCGCTGACGAGGATGAAGCAGCTCATCGCGGACGGTCTCAGCCCGGCTTCGGCCGCGGTGCAGGCCTTCCGCCCGGTGCCCGGTGCTCCCGCCGGCCCGCGCGCGATCGTCGACGCGGCACTGCGCCTGGACGCCGACGCGCTGGTCGGCCTGCTCGGCGCGCAGTTCGCCGCGCAGGGCACCGAGTGGACGTGGGACCGGCTGTGCCGTCCGGCGCTCACCAGCCTCTGCGCACCGCGACCCACGGTCACGCACGAGCGTGTCGATGTCATGCACCTGCTTTCCGGGGC
>NZ_DASVFL010000371.1:0-8123 GCF_036380075.1 Lentzea sp.
GCCCGAGGGGAGAGGTCAAGTCGCACGCTTTTCGCGACTTGACCTCTCCCCTCGGGTGTGGCTGCCTCGAGCACTGCTCGTGACGGGACCACCCCACCCCCAACCACTCGAACAACGCAACAGCAAGCCGCCCAACACAATCAGGCGTGCCATCAACCCACGAACGGCGCCGGCCCGGTCCTTGATCAGCTGACGGGGTCCGGGGCAGAGCCCCGACGCACGAAACAGCAACCCGCCTACCAAAACGCAACAACCAGCTCTTAGTCGTCGAAGCCCCTCTCCGCCAGTTGCTCGATGCGCCGCACCGCCTCCCCGGCGTCCTTGCCCGTGGCCACCACCGTGATCGCCTTGCCTCCCGGCGCGCTCAGGCCCATCAGCGCCAGCACGCTCGCGGCGTTGGCCTCCTCCCCGCCGTAGCGAATGAGGACGTCGGCATCGAGTTCGGCGACGGTGCGGGACAGCAGGGCCGCCGGGCGGGCGTGGAGGCCCACCTCGTTGGTCAGCAGGACTTCTGCCGTCACGGCGTCCGGCACCAGGTGCAGTGCCGGGCGTTCGGGGGCGGTGACCGGGGCCTCGCCCGACGCGCCCTCGGCGGCTGCGGCGACGGCCGGCAGCGCGGCGCCGCTCTGGGCGGTGACGGCTGCGGCCACGGCGCCTTCGACCAGCGGGGCGTCCACGACCCGGTAGCGGGACGGGTCGTCGGCCGACTCCACGGCCATCTCCGCCGTCATCTTGGCGCTGCCCAGGTCGTACAGGACGACGACGCCGGTGCCGGAGTCCGCGTCGGCCAGGGCTTCGACCACGGCGCCGTAGTCGGTGCCCAGGCCGCCCTCCTCCGTGCCGCCCACCGGGAGGACGGCGACGTCCGGCGCCATCTGCGCGGCCAGTTCGGCCACGCCGTTGGCCAGCAGGTCGCTGTGCGACACGACGACCAGGCCCACCCGGCCGGTCATGACTTGGCCGCCGCGTCCGCGAAGGCGCGCAACAACAGCGCTGTCGAGCGGGCGCCGGGGTCGAGGTGGCCCGCGCTGCGCTCGCCCAGGTACGACGCGCGGCCCTTGCGCGCCACCATCGGCACGGTCGACTCAGCTCCCTCGGCCGCGGCGTCGGCCGCCGCGGACAGCACCGCGGCCACCGAACCATTCGTCGAGGCCGCCGCGGACACGGCCGGGGTCAGGGCGTCGACCATCGTCTTGTCGCCCACCGCGGCCTTGCCTCGGGCCAGCACGCCGTCGAGCGCGGCCTGCAGGGCGCGGGCCACGGCGTCGTGGTCCAGCTCCGCCGCGTCGCCCAGGGCGGCCGACGCGCGCAGGAAAGCCGTGCCGTACAACGGACCCGCGGCGCCGCCCACCGTCGAGATCAGCGTGGTGGCGACGAGCTTCAGCGCCTTGGCGGGCGTGTCGGGCTCCTCGGCGTCCAACTTGGACAGCACAGCGGTGAAGCCGCGCCGCATGTTCTCGCCGTGGTCGGCGTCGCCGATCGCCTGGTCGAGGCGCACCAGCTCGTCGCGGTGCTCCTGGACGACGACGGCGGCGGCGCGGATGGCCGCCACCACGTCCGCGGTCGTGCACCCCACGTCAGACCCCCCACCGCAGTGCGGGCGTGTGCACCGGCGCGTCCCACAGCGACAGCAGCTCGTCGTCCACCTTCAGCAGCGTGAGACTCATGCCCTGCATCTCCAGGCTCGTGATGTACGGGCCGACGAGCCTGCGTTCCACCGTGATCCCCCGATCCGCCAGCAGCTGTTCCGCGATGCCGTGCGCCAAGTACAGCTCGATCAGCGGAGTTCCGCCCATCGAGTTCGTGAACAGCAGCACCCGGTCACCCGAGGCGAACGGCAGGTCCTCCAGGATCGGCTCGAGCAACGCCGCCACCATCTCCGAAGCCGACGAGACCGGCACGCGATGACGGCCCGGCTCGCCGTGGATGCCGATGCCGATCTCCATCTCGTCGTCGGCCAGCTCGAACGACGGCTCTCCCACGTGCGGCACGGTGCACGAGGTGAGCGCGAGTCCCATCGACCGCACCGACGCGATCACCCGCAACGCCAGCGCCTCGCACGCCGCCAGGTCGTCGCCGCGTTCCGCCGCCGCGCCCACGATCTTCTCCAGCAGCACG
Organism: Lentzea sp.; assembly: GCF_036380075.1. Classification (NCBI taxonomy): domain Bacteria; kingdom Bacillati; phylum Actinomycetota; class Actinomycetes; order Pseudonocardiales; family Pseudonocardiaceae; genus Lentzea; species Lentzea sp. The sequence goes on from NZ_DASVFL010000371.1 coordinate 2,119, forward strand.
GTGCCGCCCACACCGCGCCGGCCCGCCGTGTACAGCGAGTCCTTCACCGCCACGTCGTCGTCGATCACGACGCTGCGCACCTCGGACTCCGCCAGCTCGGCGGCCATCTCGAAGTTCAGCACGTCGCCCGTGTAGTTCTTCACGATCAGCAACGCGCCCGCGCCGCCGTCCGTCTTCACCACCGCGTCGAGCACCTGGTCCGACGTCGGCGACGTGAACACCGGCCCCGGACAGGCGGCGTCGAGCATGCCGCGGCCGACGAACCCGCCGTGCAGCGGTTCGTGGCCCGCACCACCGCCCGAGATGATCGCGACCTTGCCCCGCACCGGGGCGTCCGCGCGCACCACGACCGCGGGGTCGTGGTGGACCGTCAGCAGGTCGGAATGGGCTGCCTGCATCCCCCGCAGCGCGTCCTGCACCACGGTTTCCGGATCATTGATGATCTTCTTCATCGAACAGCCCTCCCGATCGGCGGTGACCGTGTTCCTTCTTACTCCGGGGGTCTGACACTCGGAACAGGCAAAGGACCCCGGTACCGTAAGGCTGCCCTAAGAAATGCAGGTCAACATCACTGCGAGTAACGGAGGAACCACGTCGTGCCGAAGAGAGCAGCGCTGCTCGTCGCAGTCGCACTGACCCTCACCGCCTGCACCCAGAGCACGCCGGACAAGCCGACGGTGGCCCAGGGCGGAGCGGACTTCGGCAAGGCGACGGAGCTGAGCAACGGCTTCGGCACGCAGGCCAAGCCGGGCGAGTTCCCCCGCACGATCAAGCACGCGATGGGCGAGACGAAGCTCGAGAAGAAACCCGAACGGGTGATCGTGCTCGACACCGGCGAGCTCGACAACGTCGTGGCGCTGGGCATCAAGCCCGTCGGCATCGCCTACACCGACGGCTCCCCCACGATGCCGTCCTACATCGGCGACAAGGGCGGCACGCCGGAGAACGTCGGCACGACCAACAACCTCAACCTCGAGGCCATCGCCAAGCTCGACCCGGACCTCATCCTGGGCTCGCAGCTGCGCGCGGAAGCCCTCTACCCGAAGCTCGCGGCGATCGCCCCGACGGTGTTCAGCGTGCGCCCCGGCTACGTGTGGAAGGAGAACTTCCTCCTCAACGCCGCCGCGCTCGACCGCCAGGCCGACGCCGCGAAGATGCTCGAGGACTACACGAACAAGGCCACCGAGGTCGGCACGGCCGTCGAGAAGAAGCTCGGCGTGCGCCCGACCGTCACGGCGCTGCGCTTCATGCCCGGCCGCATCCGCCTGTACGCCAAGAAGTCCTTCATCGGCACGATCCTCGTCGACGCGAAGATCCCGCAGCCCACGCCGTCCCAGGTGGACGACCTGGCCGCCGAGGTCAGCGCCGAGGAGATCGGCAAGGCCGACGCCGACTTCGTCGTCTACTCCTCCTACGGCGACGCGGCGAAGACCGCGCAGGGCTCGGTGCTCGGCGGTCCGCTGTGGAGCGGCCTGAACGCCGTCAAGGGCGGCAAGGCCAAGCCCGTCTCCGACGAGACGTACTTCCTCGGCCTCGGCGTGCTCGCCGCGAACGAGGTCCTCGTCGACCTGCAGAAGCAGCTCGGGGCGTAGGAGCCCGCGCGGGCGCTCCTACCGTCCGAAGAGCGTCCGCGCGAGCCGCAGCATCTGCTTGCCGGCCATGGACGAGCGGTCGAACGTCGCCATGTCGATCAGCGACTTGAACTTCAGCTTCGTCGTTGCCTTGGCGTAGGCGAACTCGCGCAGCCCGTCCTCGCCGTGGATGCGCCCGAACCCGGAGTCGCCCACACCGCCGAACGGCAGCCCGGGGATCGCCGCGTAGGTCAGCACGGAGTTGATCGACACCATGCCGACCCGCAGCTCGCGGGCCAGCTCCTCACCGCGCGACTTCGAGAACACGGCCGCGCCCAGCCCGTACTTCGACCGGTTCGCGAGCCGCACACCCTCCAGCGCGTTCGGCACCCGGTTGATCACCACGGTCGGCCCGAAGGTCTCCTCGGTGATCGCGATCGAGTCCTCCGGCACGTCCGCGAGCACCACCGGCTCGACGTACGGCGGCCTGATCGAGTCCGCCCCGCCCACCAGCGCCTTGCCACCGCGGTCCAGCGCGTCCTGCACGTGCTCGCGGATGATCTCCACCTGCGACGGCATCGTGATCGGCCCGAGGTTCGCGTTCGGCTCGCCGCCCGGCTTGAGCTTGCGGGCGCGCTTCACGACGATCTCGATGAACTGGTCCGCGACCTCCTCGGCCACGTAGATCCGCTCGACGCCCGCGCACGTCTGGCCGGCGTTCGACACCGCACCCCAGATCGCGGCCTCGGCGGCGGCGGTCAGGTCGGCGTCCGAGTCGACGATCAGCGCGTCCTTGCCACCGCACTCGACCAGCACCGGCGTCAGCGAGGAGGCGGCCGCGGCCATGACCTTCTTGCCGGTCCGCGTGGAGCCCGTGAACGCGATCTTGTCGACACCGGCCGCGCAGAGCGCCGCACCGGTCTCGCCGTAGCCCGTGACCACCTGGAACACCGGGTACTCCGGCACCGCCTCGGTGAACGTCGACGCGAGGAACGTGCCGACGCCCGGCGTGAACTCCGACGGCTTGAACACCACGGCGTTGCCCGCGGCCAGCGCGTACGAGATCGACCCCATCGGCGTGTGCGCGGGGTAGTTCCACGGCCCGATGACGCCGACGACGCCCAACGGCAGGTACTCGAGCGACGCGCTGTGGTTGAACATCAGCATCCCGGAGGACACCCGGCGCTTGCCCAGCACGCGACCCGCGTGCCGCGAGGCCCAGTGCAGGTGGTCCATGACCAGCGCGACCTCGACGCGGGAGTCGTCGGCCGGCTTGCCGGTCTCCGAGCTGATCAGCGAGATGAACTCGTCCGAGCGCTGCGAGAGGATCTTGCGCCACGCGTCGAGCTTGGTCTTGCGGCCCTCGAACCCGAGCCCGGCCCACCACGTGGCGGCCTCGCGCGCCGACGACACGGCGTCCTCGACCTCGGCCGCGGTGTGGATCGGGTGGTGCGCGACGACCTCGCCCGTGCGCGGGTCCAGTGATGCGAACCGCCGCTGCTCGCCATCGGCCGACAGCGCGCTGTCCGAAGCGGTCTGCGTCATGGAGCCCTCCAGGTACTCGCCAGTAACCTCGACCCTAACGCGTAGCCGGACAACTTTCAGCCCCCGCCTGCCTCCGCACCGCCGCCCGGCGCGTCGCGGTCAGACGGCGGGCAGGGCGGGGAGCACGGCCTTGGCGAACGTCTGCGTCGCCTGGCAGCGGTCGAACTCCTTCTCCTTCAGACCGCTCACGCTGAACTCCACGATCTCCCCGGCGTCGCTGGAGTCCTTCGTCCGCACGACGACCACCTCGCAGCTCGGGTACGAGGTGTCCTTGAACGCCTGGTAGCCCTTCACGCCGCCACCGAGGTCGACCTCGACGGACCTGCTGTCGAACTTGCCGTCCTTCGGGATGCGCGCCGTCTTGATCTCGATCTGCATCGTCGCGCTCTGGCCGGACCAGGAGCACTGGTGCAGCCCGAACGGCAGCGCGCGCGGCGAGGCGCCGAGCACGGGCGAGAGCGTCGCCTTGTCCACGATCGCGCAGGGGTCGACCTCGACCGGCGACCCCTTGCTGGGGGTGTACTTCTGCGGGTTGCCCTTGAGCTTGCGGACCGCGCCCTCGAGCACCTTGCGCCCCGGCTCGCACGGCTCAGCCGCGTCGCTGCCCGTGCTCGTCGTGACCTGGACGCGCACGGCCTGCGCCGGGTTCTCCTGCGTCACGACGGTGATGAAGCACGACGAGCTCAGCTTCTGCTCGCCGCTCTTGAGCCCGGCGAGGGTCTTGGTCGCGTTCTTCAGGTCCGAGGACGTCAGCGAGTAGCCGATGTCCAGCGTGATGCCGAGCGACTTGCCCGACTTGTCCTTCATGTAGTTGGAGCAGCGCGTGTAGTTGCTGCTCGTGTACCGCGACGGCGTGCCGACCGTCTCCAGCAGGTCCTTGTCGATCAACGCGCACGGGTTGAGCAGCCGCAGCCGCTCCGACGCGAACGCCGGGTCGACCGGTTTGCCCGCCTGCGCGGACTGCCTGGTCGTCGTCGACGGGTCGGCCGGGTTCGTCTCGGCGCCCGCCTGCACGGTCCGGCGGGGCGAGTTGGTCTTGGCGAGACCAGGACCGGTGGCGCAGCCGGCCATCAGCAACGCGGCGGCGGCGACCACGGCGGTGGCGCGAAAACGAGGCACGACGTGCACGGTAGCGACCTTTCCGCGCGTTCGTGGGCGGTACCCCGACTTGCCCCGTGGCACATGTCACCCACAGCTACGGGAACGATTCAGAAGATCGACGCGATGTACAGGGTGAAGACCCCGAGATGAAGGAGAGACGTGCGAAACCGAATTCGCCGCGCATTCACCTGGCTCGACGCGTGGACGATCGAGGCCTTCAACCCCGTTTACCCGGGCCGCTCCCGGTCATAGCTCCTTGAGCGGCTCCTTGTCCGTGTCCGCGAACTGAGGACGCAGGGTCGCCCAGGCGGCGAAGACCGCCGCCAGCACGACCATCGCGATCCCCGCCCACAGGTTGATGTTGACCCCCTCGGCCTTCTTCAGGTCCTCGTCGGTGGTGAAGCCCAGACCGATGACGACCAGTACGACGCCGTACAGGCCGAAGAGGAAAGCGATGATCAGTCGCAGGTCGAACAACCTCATGGCGGCCTCCCTCAGGCGAAGATGAAGTAGAGAACGGTCGTCAGCGCGAGCACGCCACCACCGAGCAGGGCGGGCGAGCGGTACCAGCCGGCGTCCTCACCGGTGGTGCCGTGCGCCCTGTCCTCCTTGGGCGTCAGGCTGTAGACCAGCCCGACCAGCTCGCTGTCCGGCTTGGGCCGCGTGACCATCGTGACCGCGACGCTCACCACGATGTCGACCACGAACGCGAGACCGGCGCCGAGGAAGCTCGCGCCCTGACCGGGCAGATCCAGCAGCTCGATGCCGAACGACGGCTCCGAGATCGCGTAGATGAAGATCGCGGTGAAGGTACCCGCGAGCAGACCGACCCAGCCCGCGGTCGGCGTCATCCGCTTCCAGAACATGCCCAGGATGAACGTCGCGAACAGCGGCGCGTTGAAGAACGAGAACAACGCCTGGATGTAGTCCATGATGTTGGACCCGCCGAGCGACGCCGCGATGAACGCCGTGCCGATCGCGACGATGCACGCACCGACCGTCGCCAGGCGCCCCACGCGCAGGTAGTACTCGTCCGGCCGGTCCTTCTTCACGTAGTCCTGCCACAGGTCGTACGTGAAGACGGTGTTGAACGAGCTGACGTTCGCCGCCACACCGGCCATGAAGCTCGCCAGCAGACCCGTGATCGCGATGCCGAGGATGCCGTTGGGCAGCAGGTCGCGCATCAGCAGCGGCAGCACGTTGTTGAAGACGACGCCGCTGCTGTCGTCACCGGCCTTGAGCTGCGCCATCTCCGGCACGATCAGCGCCGCGATGATGCCGGGGATGACGATGATCGCCGGGATCAGCGCCTTCGGGTACGCGCCGATGATCGGCGTGCGCTTGGCCGCCGACATCGACTTGGCGCTCATCGCGCGCTGCACCTCGGCGAAGTTCGTCGTCCAGTAGCCGAACGACAGGACGAACCCGAGACCGAACACGAGTCCGATGACGCTCCACACGGGGCTGTCGATGCCGGTGAGCTCGGTGGCGGGCCACGCGCTCAGCTGCTCCTTGTCGGTCATCTTCTCGACGATGCCCTGCCAGCCGCCGACCTTGATGAGACCGATGATCGTCAACGGCGCGAGCGCGGCCACGATGACGAAGAACTGCAGGACCTCGTTGTAGATGGCGGCACTCAGGCCACCCAGGGTCGTGTACGCCAGCACCACGAGCGCCGCGACGCAGATCGAGACCGGCAGCGGCCACCCGAGCAGCGCCTCGACGATCACGGCGAGCGCGAACAGGTTGATGCCGGCGATCAGGACCTGGGCGACGGCGAAGCTGATG
>NZ_DASVFL010000372.1:0-45031 GCF_036380075.1 Lentzea sp.
CTTCCGTTCCGCCGATCAGGCGACGCTCTCCACGAACGCCCGCCAGGCGTGCCCCGAGAACACCAGGACCTCACCCCGAGTCGCCTTCGAGTCCCGCACGAGCGCGTCCGCGCAGGCGGTGGAGAGCGACACCTCGACGCAAGCGCTGTCGTGCTCGGGACCGCTGCGGGAACTCTTACGCCAGCTCCGCCTGTGGCTCATGGAGGTCCTTCCGGAGTCCGCTGATGCAGCTCGTCAGCACGTCCCGGGATTGTCCCTCATCCAAAGCGATGGAATCCAACCACTTGAAGAACTCGCGGCTGTCCGCGATGGCGGCACCGTCGTGCGCGAAAACCCGCGCCAGGTCGGTCTCGCTGTACGCCACCGGCACCAGCTTCTCGAAGCGGAACAGCATCCGGGCGGACATCCTGATCGCGGCAGGCCCTGCCGACATCGGCACCACGCGGAGGACGTGCGTGTGGAACAGCATGCGCAGGTACTGCTCCTCCATGACCCGCTCGTCGCCCACCTGCAGCCGAAGCGCCAGTTCGTGCACGTAGAAGACGCACTCCGGCCGGTACGGCCGTTTCATGATCGCCTGCCGCTCCATGCGCGATCGGTAGCCCCTCTCGATCTGCTCCGGCGTGCCGCGGCCACCGGAGAGCAGGGCCCGCGCGTACTCGGGCGTCTGGATGAGGCCGGGCACCGACAGCACGTCGTAACACGTGATGCGCTCGGCCTGGGCCTCGGCCATCGCCAGGGTGCGCAGGTTGTCCGGCACCAGTGCGACGTAGGTGTCGAAGGCGTGGCGGTAGCGCGCACGGAACGTCTCGAACTGGTCGGTGTCGCGGCCGCACATCATGAAGTACTGCACGAGGTCGATCTCGCTCGCACGCGCTTTGCCCTTCTCGATGTTGGAGACCTTGCTCGGGTCCCAGCCGAGCTGTTCGGCGAAGGCGGCGCCGGTCAGCCCGCTGTGCTTCTCGCGCAGGCGGCGCAGTTCGTCGCCCAGGTCGCGGCTGTAGGCGGTCGAGGTGATCGCAGTCATTCGCCTGACCGTAGGCATTGGCCCTCCTCCAAGAAGCAGCTCGACGGGGTGAACCGGGGGCCGCTGCTAGGCGGCGAACCGGTGGGGGTCGTGGTGCGCGGTGTTGGTTCTCGGGGTGCGGGTGGGGTCCAGCCAGGACGGCGGGACGAAGGCCGGGGTGCCATCGCGGAGCTTCACCTCCCACTCGCTCCGGTGGACCAGGGTGTGGTGGTGCCGGCAGAGCAGGGCGGCGTTGTGCACCGACGTCGCGCCGCCCTGCGACCAGAACCTGATGTGGTGGGCGTCGCAGTGTTTCGGCGGCCGGTCGCAGCCGGGGAAGCTGCACCCCCGGTCACGGGCCACCAGCAGGCGGCGGATCGCGGCGGGGAAGGTGCGGGTCTTGCGGCCGATGTCCACCGACTCGGAGCGGCCGCCCAGCACCACCGGGACGACGCCCGCGTTGCAGGCGAGACGGCGCACCAGACCGGCGGGGACGCGCTCCCGGTTGTCGAGCGCCGCGAACCCGGTCTGCTCGGCCAGGTCGCGGTAGCGCATCGTGAGCGTGAGGGTGACCGGCTCACCGCCGTGCTCGGGCAGCCGGTCGCTGCGCAGCACGAGGTCGACGAGGTCGGCGAAGGCGTCGCCCTCGCGCTCGGCCCGCGTGCGCGGGTCGGGTCCCTCCTCCGGCGTGGCCGGGCGGGGCTTGGCCAGCGGGTCGATGAGCGCCTCGAACTTCGCGCCGCTGACCTTGTCCAGCCGGGCCCACACCTCCAGCTGGTCGCCCTTCCACGCCGTGCGCAGGCGGTTGCCGGGCACCGGCTCCCCCGACTCGCGCGGCTCCGGGTCGGCCTGGTGCAGCCGGTAGGCGAGCTCCTTGCCGAACGAGCGGACCGCGCTCGGCTCGTGCCCCCGCGCGAACTCGACGACCGGCCCCTCCGCCTCGGGCGGCAGGTCCCGCATCACCTCGGCGACCGCCGAGACGTGCTCGCCCGAGAGCGAGCCCTCCGCCACCGCGGCGGCAGTGGCCGGGAGCTCCGGCTCCAGCACGGCGCCGGTCGGGGTGACCTCGCGGGCCAGCACCTCGGCCCGCGCGACCCACTGCCGCGCGGTCTTCAGGTCCCACCGCACGGCGTGGCGCAGCACCTGCGCCACGGTCCGGTAGCCCAGCTCCGACGCGGCGCCCCGGCGTTCCAGTTCCGCGATCTTCTGCATCATCGCGTTTTCCAGAACGCGAATTTCCACCACGTCTCCGACGACCGCGTTCAGCAGGTCGTCGGTGGCGAGAAGTCGGAATTCCTGTTCGATCACGCGTTCGACACTACCGCAGGATCACAGCGAAAAAGCACGTCAGCGCCTACACGTTCGGGTGAACGGACTGGCCAAAAGCCACGGACTCCGTTAGTGAACATCTCTCTAGAGACAGCACAATCACAAAAATGCGCACACGGCAGAAAAACGCAATGGACGCACACGGAACACACGGCGTGGACGTGCCGCCACCGCCATTTGAGAGAATCGAGAGCGTGAGAACGATGCTCTGGTGCGCCGCGATGACATTCGTGTGGCTGGGCACGATGGCGTACCTCGCCCTGGACGACCCCGGACACGCCGACCAGCGGTCGATCGTCGGCTCCGCGGTCGGCTGGGTCGTCGCGACCACCCTGAGCTGGCTGCTACTGCGCCGCGCCCGGTCCCCGAGGCTCTGGGAGATCGCGGTCGTGACCGCACCGGCCTCGCTCGTGACGCTGGTGTTCATCAGCGTCGGCGCCGCCTTCGTGGCACCGCCTCCCGGCGCCTGAGCTCGACGGAGCGTCCGGGAAGCTGGGGGCATGCACTCACACCGGCCGATCTGGCACTGCGTGGCGTTCGCGGCATCTGGTACGCCGCGCTCGTCCTGCTGAACCTGGTCGCCGGCGGCGGCAGCGAGGCCGTCCGCGCGGCGACGATCGGGATGGTGCCCTGGCTCGGCGCGTCGGTGGCGCTGATGAGGTTCAGCGGGGTGAAGGCCTGGCGCCTGGTCGTGCTGGGGCTGCCGATCTTCTACTTCCTGTGGGCCGTCACCGTCGTCGTCTCGTACCGGTTCGTCGTCCCGGCCAGCGGCTGACACGCGGAGGGCCCGGCGACGAGCGTCGCCGGGCCCTTCCGGACAGCTCGAACTAGACGGCCAGCAGGGCGCTGACCTCGCGGCCCGCGAGCCGCGACCGGCCGCCCAGCGCGGCGATCTCCAGCACCACGGACACGCCCGTCACGATGCCGCCCGCGCGTTCCACGAGGGCGCACGCTGCCTCGGCGGTGCCGCCGGTGGCGAGGACGTCGTCCACGACCACGACGCGCTGACCGGGCTGGATGGCCTCCGCGGGCAGTTCCAGCGACGCGGTGCCGTACTCGAGGTCGTACGACTGGGAGTCGGCGACCACCGGGAGCTTGCCCGGCTTGCGCAGCGGCACGACGCCGTAGCGCCAGCCGTAGCCCAGGGCAGCGCCCAGGAGGAAGCCGCGCGACTCGATGGCGGCGATCACCTGGGTGCTGTCGTCGATCTTGTCCTGGAGGGCGTCGACCACGGCGCGCAGGGCGTCCGGGTCGGCGAGGACCGGCGTGAAGTCCCGGAAGACGACCCCCGGCTGGGGGAAGTCCGGGACCTCACGCAGCAGGCCCAGTGCACGATCCAATTTCAACGCTGGCGCTTTCCGGTCGGGCGGCGGCGCGCGTCGCCGGCCTTGGCGGTGCGGTGGGGCACCGACGCGGCGGCGGCGTACGCCTCTTCCTTGCGCAGGTCCGCGGCGAGCGCTTCCTCGTCGACCGACTCGACGCCGCCGGCGACCTGGGGACCGGTGGCCTTGGCGCGGCGGGCGGCCACGCGCTTGGCCTGCGCGATGTACTTCGGGTCGCGCATCTTGAGGTCGACCAGCACCGGGGTGGCGATGAAGATCGACGACAGGGCGCCGATGAACATGCCGACGAGCTGGACGAGCGCCAGGTCCTGCAGCGTGCCGACGCCGAGGATGCCGACGCCGACGACCAGCAGGCCGATGACGGGCAGCAGCGCGATCAGCGAGGTGTTGATCGAGCGCATCAGCGTCTGGTTCAGCGCCAGGTTCGCCGCCTCCGCGTAGGTGCGGCGGGTCAGGCCCAGCAGGCCCCTGGTGTTCTCCTTGACCTTGTCGAACACGACGACCGTGTCGTACAGGGAGAAACCGAGGATGGTGAGCAGACCGATGACCGTCGCCGGCGTCACCTCGAAGCCGATGAGCGAGTAGACGCCCGCGGTGATGATGACGTCGTGGAACACGGCGACGAGCGCGCCGACGGCCATCCGCCACTCGAAGTAGAACGCCAGGAACACCGTCACCGCGACGAAGAACCAGAACAGGGCCCACAGGGCCTTGCCGCTGATCTCACCGCCCCAGGACGCGGAGACGGCGCTGTCGGAGATCGCCGTCTGGCCGCCCTGCGGGTTGGTGTCCTGCGAGAGGGTCGTCTTGAGGGCGGAGACCTCGGCGACGTTCAGCGCGGGCGACTTGAGCTGGATCGTCGCGCTGGCGCCGGAACCGACGGCCTGCACGGCGTTCGGCTTCTTGCCGGGCAGCGCCTTCGCGTACGCGTCCTCGACGGCCTTCGGCGTGATGGTCTGGCCGCTGGCCGAGACCGACGGCATCGAGATCTTGGTGCCGCCCTCGAAGTCGATGCCGAGGTTGAAGCCCTTGAACACCATCGAGCCGATGCAGACCAGCAGGATGATGCCGGAGACGATGTACCAGCGGGTGCGCTTGCCGACGATGTCGAAGGCGCCGTTGCCCACGTAGAGGCGCGAGAACACGCTGCTCATGTCAGGCCTCCTTCACGGCGGTCGTCTTGCCGGTCGTGGCGGCGCGGTGTGCGGCGCCCTCGCGGGCGGCACCGCCCAGGCCGGACAGGCTCGGGTTGGACAGGAACTTGGACTTGGACGCGAGCGCGACCAGCGGGTGCGTCACGAGGAACACGACGACGAGGTCGAGGACCGTCGACATGCCCAGGGTGAACGCGAAGCCCTTCACCTGGCCGACCGCGATCACGTACAGCACGGCGGCGGCGATGAAGCTGACCGCGTCGGCCGAGAGGATCGTGCGCCGCGAACGGACCCAGGCGCGCGGCACGGCCGAGCGGAACGTGCGGCCCTCGCGCACCTCGTCCTTCAGTCGTTCGAAGAAGACGATGAACGAGTCCGCGGTGATGCCGATGGCGACGATGAAACCGGCGATGCCGGCGAGGTCGAGCGTGAAGCCGATGAGGCGGCCGAGCAGGACCAGGACGGCGTAGATGATCACGCCGGAGAGGACCAGCGACAGGATCGTCAGGATGCCGAGCAGGCGGTAGTAGAACATGCAGTAGACGAAGACCAGCGCGAGGCCGATGCCGCCGGCGATGAGACCCGCCTTGAGCGACTGGAGGCCGAGCGTCGGGGAGATCGTCTGCGCCTCGGACGAGTCGAAGGACAGCGGCAGCGCGCCGTACTTCAGCGTGTTCGCGAGGTTGGTGGCTTCCTTCAGCGTGAACTTGCCGCTGATCTCGGTCGAGCCGCCCGCGATGGCCGACTGGATGGTCGGCGCGGACATGACCTCGCCGTCGAGCACGACCGCGACGGCCTGCTGGACGTTGGCCGAGGTGAACGCCGCCCACTTCGTGCCGCCCTCGGACTTGAAGTCGAGGTTGACGACGTAGCCGGTGCCGTTCGGGTTGTTGTTGGCCGCGGCGTTGTTGATGTCCTCACCGGTGAGGCGGGAGTAGTTCGTGTAGTCGTCCGGCTTGGTCTGGGTGTCCTCCTTGGGAGGGTTGACCGGAGCCAGCGTGTACTTGAACTCGCCCTTCTCGTCGCAGGTGACGAGCGGCTTGTCGAGGTCGTCGTTGCCGCGCAGCGGGTCGGCCTTGGAGCAGTCGAGCAGGAGCGCGGCCTGCTGGAGGACCTGCGGGTCCGTGCTCTGGCGGACGGCCTTCGCCTCCTGGATCTCCTTCGCGATCTTCGGATCGACGTTGGAGGGGGCGGACGGCGTGGAGGCCGGGGCGCTCGACGACGAGGGCGCGGCGCTGCTCGACGGCGGCGCGCTGGACGGCTGCGCGGCCAGGTTCGGAGCGGGGCGGCCCTGCGGGGCGTTGCTCGACGAGGGGGTGCCGGCGCTCTGGCTCGGCGGCGCGGACGGCGGCGTGCTCGCGGTACCGGACGGCGCGGTGCCCGACGACGTCGGCGCGGTGGCCGGCGTGCCCGCGGGGACCGGCTGGCCGATGACCTTGCGGAACGCGAGGCGGGCGGTCTGGCCGAGGCCCTTCGCGCCTTCGCTGTCGGCACCGGGGACGGTGATCACCAGGTTGTTGCCGTCGCGCACGACCTCGGCACCGGAGACGCCGAGACCGTTGACGCGCACCTCGATGAGGTCACGTGCGCGGTTCAGCGCTTCCTCGCTCGGCTGGGCGCCGTCTTCCTGACGCGCGGTCAGGGTGACGAGCGTGCCGCCCTGGAGGTCGATGCCGAGCTTGGGTTTGGCCGAACCGTTCCCGGTCAAAAAGACCAGGGCGTAAAGCGCGACCACGATGAGGACAAAACTCGCCAGATACTTCGCAGGGCGAATTTGCCCGGCCGGAGGTGCCACGATCCGTCCGTCTCCTAGTAGCGATGGTTTCCGAGCGCGCAGCGTAACGCGCGCCGGGTGAGCTGCGCGTCACTACCTGGAGTCGGCGGTGTTCACAGTTGCCAACTCCAGGTGTCACGAGGTTGTTCGTTACTTCTTGGCGCTGTGGTCCAGCGGCTCGGCGACCTGCGCGGTGGTCACGTCGGCCACCTCGTCGTCCGCCTTCTCCTCGACGACGGTCTCCTCGGTGTCGACGACCTTCTCGCGGATCGCGGCACGCAGCCAGCGCGTGACGACGCCCTCGGAGATCTCGATGTCGATCGTGGTGTCGTGGCTGGCGTCGGCGACGGTGCCGTACAGGCCGGACGTCGTCATGACCTTGTCGCCGGGAGCGAGGTCGTTCTGCAGCTTCTGCTGCTCGGCCATCGCCCGCTTCTGCTTGCGCGCGCTGAGGAACAGCGGCACGGCCAGCAGAACCAGAAGCAACGGGAACATCAAAGACGAAAGGTTGCCCATCATTCTCCGATCAGGTGGACATGCCTCGACGCACGTCCGATATGTCCAGGTGCTTTCACCGATTGTGCCAGGTCACCACAGTTGATCACCGGCGGGCGGTTCCAGTCCCAGGTGGTACCACGCGGCCGGCGTCGCCACTCGTCCGCGCGGTGTCCTGGCCAGCATGCCAGCCCGCACCAAATACGGTTCGCACACCTCTTCCACGGTGGTCGGTTCCTCACCGACCGCGACCGCGAGCGTGGACACGCCGACCGGGCCGCCGCCGAAGCTCTTGACCAGCGCCGACAGCACCGCGCGGTCGAGGCGGTCGAGGCCGAGCTGGTCGACGTCGTAGACCTCGAGGGCCTGCTTCGCGATGTCCTCCGTGACCCTGCCGTCGGCCCTGACCTCGGCGAAGTCGCGGACCCGGCGCAGCAGGCGGTTCGCGATGCGGGGCGTCCCGCGGCTGCGGCCGGCGATCTCGATGGCACCGGCGTCGTCGAGGTCGACGCCGAGGATCTTGGCGCTGCGCTTCACGATGAGGTCGAGCTCGTCGGCGCTGTAGAACTCCATGTGGCCGGTGAAGCCGAACCGGTCGCGCAGCGGGCCGGTGAGCGCGCCGGACCTGGTGGTGGCCCCGACCAGGGTGAACGGCGCGATGTCGAGCGGGATGCTGGTCGCGCCGGGGCCCTTGCCGACCACGACGTCGACGCGGAAGTCCTCCATGGCGAGGTAGAGCATCTCCTCGGCCGGGCGGGCCATGCGGTGGATCTCGTCGATGAACAGGACGTCGCCCTCGACGAGGTTGGAGAGCATGGCCGCGAGGTCGCCGGCGCGTTCGAGGGCGGGGCCGCTGGTGATGCGGATGGCGCTGCCGAGCTCCTTGGCGATGATCATCGCGAGGCTCGTCTTGCCCAGTCCGGGCGGGCCGCTGAGCAGCACGTGGTCCGGGGCGGTGCCGCGGCGCATGGCGCCGTGCAGGACCAGTTCGAGCTGTTCGCGGACCCGGTGCTGGCCGACGAACTCGTGCAGGTCGGCGGGCCGCAGGCTCGTCTCGACGTCGCGCTCGGCGGGCGCGACGTACGGGCTGAGCTCGTCGTCGCTCACTTGCGCCCCAGGGTCGCGAGCGCACGGCGCAGCACGGCCGGCGTGGACTGCTCGGGGTTCTCGGAGAGGACCTTGTCGACGGTGGTCTCGGCGGCCTTGGCCGGGAAGCCGAGACCGAGGAGCGCCTCGACGACGTGGTCACGCGTCTGGCTGTGGGCGGGCGTGGTCGGCGTGGGCAGCTGGCCGACCTTGTCGCGCAGCTCGATGATGAGCCTCTCCGCGCCCTTCTTGCCGATGCCCGGGACCTGCGTGAGCACGGTGATGTTGCCCTCGGCGAGGGCGTGGCGCAGCTTGTCGGGCTCCAGCACCGCGAGGGTGGCCAGCGCGATGCGCGGGCCGATGCCGCTGACGGTCTGCAGGAGGCCGAAGAGCTCGCGGGCGTCGGCGTCGGCGAACCCGAAGAGCGTGAGGCTGTCCTCGCGGACGACCAGGGTGGTCGAGAGGTGCGCCTCCTCGCCGCGGCGCAGGCCCGCGAGGGTGGCCGGGGTGGCCTGGACGGCGAACCCGACACCGCCCACCTCGACGACGGCGTGGTCGAGGCCGACGTGCTGCACCTGGCCGCGCAGTGACGAGATCACCTGGTTCCTCCGGACTTCGCGCTCGCGCAGGCGTCCCCTCGCGAAGGGGACCCCTTGATTTCATTCTTCCAGCCGGCACCGACAGTTTCGGTGCGCACTGAAACTGTCATGCCCCGCTCCGCCGCGCGGCCTCGGCCAGCTTGGCCTTGTGCACGCGCGCCAGTTCGGCGGCCTTGGCCTGGGCTTCCTCGAGCCGGCTGCGCATGGGCGCGCGCCAGTGGTGGCAGATCGCCAGCGCCAGCGCGTCGGCCGCGTCGGCCGGCTTCGGGGCGACCTTCAGGCCGAGCAGCTTCGTCACCATCAGCGTGACCTGCGCCTTGTCCGCGCGGCCCGACCCGGTGACGGCGGCCTTCACCTCGGACGGCGTGTGGAACTCCACCGGCAGGCCGCGTTGCGCGGCGGCCAGTGCCACCACGCCGGACGCCTGCGCGACGCCCATGGCGGTGCGGACGTTGTGCTGCGCGAAGACGCGTTCGATGGCGACGACGTTCGGTTCGTAGCGGTCCAGCCATTCGCACACGCCGACGTACAACTCGTGCAGGCGAACGGACAGAGGGGCGTCGACGGGCGTGCGCAGGACGTCAACCGCCACGGCGCGCACGACGCGCCCCGGTCCGCCGTCGACCACGCCGAAGCCGCACCTGGTCAGACCGGGGTCGACCCCGAACACCCGCACAACAGCTCCCCGGATCGCCGAACGAACAACAGTTCGAACCATATCCGGTGCACCCATAGGCCATCGGCACCGACACGGTTCGACAAGTCCACTCCGGCGTTACTACGGTGGTCGGGTTTCGATCATCGGGAGTCGCGGTGCAGAGGTTCTGGGTGGTGGCGGGGTGCGTCGGCACCTTCATGGCCGTCACGATCCTCACCGCCCTCGCCGTCCCCCGCGAGATCGGCGTCGCGATCGACAAGGTCGTGCAGCTCCTGTTCGCCGTCGCCGCGCTACTCGCCTACGCCCGCAAACGCGACGGGTGGATGACGGCGGCGATGACGAGCCTGACGGTCGGGCTGTCGGCGTGGATCTGGGGTCAGCAGGTCCTGGGCGTGCAACTGCCGTCGTCGACGATCGCCCCGATCGGGTTCATCCTGGTGCCGTTGCTGTGCCTGGCGGCGGTGGTCGTGAAGGCGCAGCAACGCCGCGTCGACGACCTGCTGCCGAACTACCGCAGCCGCACCGTGGTCGTGCTCGACGGGCTGATCGTGATCGGGTCGATCTTCGTGCTGACGTGGGTGTCGGCGCTGGAGTCGCTGACCCGCGCGTGGGCGACCGACGGCGCCGGGTTCGCCACCGTCGTCGCGCATCCCGCCGCCTACCTCGTGCTGCTCGTGACGATCGTCGTGATGTCGTGGACGCACCAGCCCGTGCGTCAGTGGCCGATGCTGTTCATCGCGCTGGCGGGCATCGCGCAGTCGTCGTCGGGCTGGCTGTTCGCCTACTACATCGCGCAGGGCATCACGGCGATCCCGGCCAGTGCGGACGTCGGGTTCATGCTGTGCCCGGCGTTCTTCCTCCTGAGCGCGCTGGCGCCGGTGCGCGGCCACGAACCCACGCCAGGACGCATGCGCACGGCCGACCTCCTGCACCTGCTCGTGCCGTACCTGCCGCTCGCGATCACGGGTCTGTTCGTCATCTGGAACACGGCCACCGGCGGCCGCCTCAACCCGGTGGAGATCTACGTCGGTCTCGTGGTCGTGTGCCTCGTGATCGTGCGTCAGCTGCTGACGCTGATGGACAACGTCCGGCTGGTGGACCAACTGCGGGTCTCGCGCGAACGGTTGCGGCACGAGGCGACGCACGACCCGTTGACGGGAGTGGCGAACCGGTCGTTGTTCCGCGAACGGCTGGAGCGCGCGCTGGCGGTCCGCGACCGCGCACAGCCGTTGGTCCTGCTGTTCATCGACGTGGACGGGTTCAAGGCCGTCAACGACAACAACGGCCACGCCGAGGGCGACGCCGTCCTGCGCAACGTCGCCGCCCGGCTGGAGCACAGCGTGCGCGCGGAGGACACCGTCGCGCGGCTCGGCGGCGACGAGTTCGGCGTGCTGGTCGACGGCGGCGACGCGGACGAGATCGGGGCCAGGCTGCTGGCCGCGCTGGAACACCCGCACGAGGTGCTCGGCAGGGTGCACCGCGTGCACGCCAGCATCGGTGTGGCGCAACGGTTCTCGCACGACCCCGCGGTGACGGCCGACGACGTGCTCGGCGCCGCGGACACCGCCATGTACACGGCGAAACGGCTCGGCAAGGGCATGGTCGTCGTGCACGGTTCCCCGCTCCCGGAGATGACGTGACCCCTGAACAGCTGATCAACGACCTCGGCATGCGGGAGCTGCCCGTGGAGGGCGGCCACTTCGTGCAGACCCACCGGTCGGACAAGGTGTCCGCGATCGCGTACCTGTTGCGGTTCCCCGACTTCTCCGGCATGCACGTGCTGGAGCACGTCGAGATCTACCACTTCCACGCCGGCTCGCCGTTGCGGATGCTGCTGCTGCACCCCGACGGCTCGGTCACCGAACCGGTGCTGAGCGCGTCGAACCCGCAGGTCGTCGTGCCCGCGGGCGTGTGGCAGGGCAGCACCCCGGCCGGCGACTGGTCGTTGGTGGGCACGGTCGTGGTGCCTCCGTACACCGACGACATCGTGACGTTCGGGCACGCGGACGACCTGTGCGCGCGTTATCCCTCTCACGCCGCGGTGATCACACCGTTGTGCCGCTTCTAGGATCGGGCGAATGGCGCTTGTCCCGCTCAACGGCATCGAGCTGAACGTCCAGACCGAGGGTTCCGGCGACCTCGTCGTGCTCGTCATGGGCACCGGCAGTCCCGGCCGCGTCTGGCGCACCTACCAGGTGCCCGCGCTGGTGGGGGCCGGGTACCGCGTGGCGTACTTCGACAACCGCGGCGTCAGGCCGTCGTCCGAGTGCGCCGGTGGCTTCACGATCGGTGACATGGCGGCCGACACCGCGGCGGTGATCTCGCACCTCGGCGGCGGGCCCGCCCACGTCATCGGCACGTCGCTGGGGGCGCGCGTCACCCAGGAGCTGGCGCTGGCCCACCCGTCCCTGGTGCGGTCGGCGGTGCTGATGGCCACCACCGGGCGTCCGGACCCGGTGCAGCAGGCGTGGTCGCGCGCGTTGTGCGACCTGTACGACAAGGGCGTCGAGGTGCCGCCCGCGTTCTACGCGGCCGCGTCGGTGATCCGCAACGTCTCGCAGTCGACGCTGGCCGACCCCCGCTCGGCGCAGGACTGGCTCCAGCTCTACGAGTTCGCCGGCTCCTCGCTCACCGCGGGCGACCGCGCGCAGCTGGCGCTGGGCGAGTTCGAGTCGCGGCTGGAGGCCTACCGGGCGATCACCGCGCGCACGCTGGTGGTCGGGTTCGCCGACGACCTCGTCCTGCCGCCCCGGCTGTCGCGCGAGGTGGCGGACGCGATCCCCGGCGCCCGCTACGCCGAGGTGGCCGGGTGCGGGCACATCGGCTACCTGGAACGGCCGGACGAGGTCAACCGGCTGCTGCTGGACTTCCTCCGCGCAGGATGAACTCCGCCGTCTCGGCGGCGAGGCGGTCGAGGAACGCCGGGCGGTCGAAGTCCGGGTCCTCGGGGACGTGGGGCGGGAGCGTGTTCATGAAGCTGAAGTGGCCCGCTCCCGGCACGACCCGGATCTCCACCGGGCCGGGGGCCTTCCGCAGCACCTCGACCTGCAGCGGCGGCGTGACGGTGTCCTTCGTGCCCGCGTAGGCGAGCACCGGCACGTCCACGCCGTCGAGCGCGCGGGGGCCGACGAACCACCCGGCGGCCGGCGCGAACAGCACCAGCCGCGACACCCGCGGCGAGCGCGGCACGTCGAGCGGTTTGCGGCCGCGTCCCCACGGGGTGGCGCCCGCGAGGCACAGCGCCGCCCACCCGCCGATGGAGTGGCCGACGACGGTCACGTCCCCCGAGGTGCCCTCCAGGGCCTCGACGAGCCCCTCGGGGCGCTTGAGCAGGTCGGCGGTGGACGGCTCGCCCGGCGCCAGGCGTTCGAACCGGGGCGCGACGACCTCGCACCCGGCGGCGGTGAGGTGGTCCAGCAGCGGCCGGTGCCGCTCCGGGTCCCCGCCACCGCCCGCGGCGAAGAGCACGATCACGGAGAACTCCCCTCAGCGGTGGGCCGCCTGGCCGGTCGGCCTGATCAGGATCTCGTTCACGTCCACCGTGGACGGCTGCGACACGGCGTAGAGGACCGCCCTGCCCACGTCCGCCGGTTCCAGCTTCGGCTCGCCGGCCCGGGAGGCGGGGATCGCGTCGGTGTCGACGAGTCCGGGTTGGACGACGGTGACCCGCACGCCCGTCCCGACCGCCTCGGCGCGGATCGCCTGCGCCAAGCCGGTGATCGCCCACTTCGTCGCCGAGTACAGGTTGCCCGGCCGCACGCCCCTGCCCGCGGCGGAGCCCGTCAGCACGAGGTGGCCGCCGGAGCGCAGCAGGAACGGCATCGCGGCGCGGGCGGTGAACGCCGGGCCGCAGACGTTGGTGACGACCATGTTCGTCCATTCGGACGGGTCGGAGCCGTCCGAGGACACGAACGAGGTGTCCACCGAGACGCCCGCGTTCGCGAAGACGACGTCGACCCGTCCCCACCGCGACTCCACACGGGACATGAGGTCCTGCACGGAATCCCATGAGGACACGTCGCATTTCGCGTCCCACCCGCGGTCTCCGACAGATTCTTCGGCCGAGCGGGAGGCTCTGACCACGCGGTAGCCCGCGTCGGCGGCCAGGGCGGCCGTCGCCGCGCCGATCCCGCGGGAGGCGCCCGTAACCACGAAGACGTGTTCCACGATCGCCAACCCTAGTCAGAGAAACGTCAGCGCTGCCTGTTTGGATGCCGCGCATGAACTTGAACCGCAGGTCCGTGTTCGGGCTGGGGACCGTCGCCGCCGCGACGGCCGTGCTCGGCACCCACGGTGCAGCGCAGGCGCAGGAAGACGCGGAGGTCGAGGTCGAACGGTTCCCGACGACGGCCGACCGGTCGCGCAAGCGCGTCGCCCAGATCTACAAGCGGCAGGTCCGCAAGGCCCGCGGCACCTGGTCGTCGCTGATCACGGTCGCCGACCTCGACGGGACCACGAGAGCCGCCGTCGACGAGGACGCGGACAAGGTGGTCGAGGCCTACAGCGTCAACAAGATCGCCGTCGCCGTCGCCGTGCTGGACAAGGTGGACCGCGGTCTCGTCCGGCTCGACCAGACGGTCACCGTCTCGTCCGCGATCGTCATCCAGGACACCGACGGCATCTTCGCGCTCGACGGCGCGTACCCGAGCGAGGTCACCGTCGGCCACGCGCTGGCGGCCCTGCTGACCGTCTCGGACAACACCGCGGTCCGCCTGTGCGGCCTGGTCGTGCCGGCGCTGGAGCTCAACGAGATCCTGCGCTCCAAGGGGTTCGTGCACACGCAGGTCGTCCCCGTCGCGAACCCCAACCGGTTCTTCCTCGGCACGACGACGGCGCGCGAGACCCACACGCTGCTGCAGAAGCTGGTCGACGGGCAGCTGCTGTCGGAGGCGTCCACCGCCTACCTGCTGAACGTCCTGCGCGCCACCGCGAGCTTCACCGACGGCGTCCGGCTGAACCTCACGACGAACGAGCGGCTGCGCGTCGCGACGAAGGCCGGCTGGTTCGAGGACGGCCGCAACGAGGCCGGGATCATGTTCAGCGAGGACAACCGCGCGATCCTGGTCTACTCGATGTTCGCCTCCGGCACGTTCTCCGGCGACAAGGCCGTGAACGACGTCGACTTCAGCACCACGCACCCGGCCGTCGCGGCCCGCGCGGAGCTCGGCAGGTCCATGTTCGACGCGGTCATCAAGATCACGACCACGAAGCCCAGGCACCGCGCGAAGGTCTACCGGTTCTTCAACGGCGGCTGATTTCCTGAGAGTTCTGTGAAACCGGACCAACCGGCACCGGATTCACGCTATACAGGCACCACGCCGGGGTCGGTCGTCGCCGCCGTCGACGACCGGCTTCCCGCGCAGCCCGTGCTACAGAGCCGGTTCCACCAGGTCGCGGTACCTGCGGGCCACCTCTGCGATGACCTCGTCGAAGTCCGCCGCCCAGACGGCGGCGTTGAAGATCTCCACCTCGACGTCGCCCGCGTAGCCCGTGGCGGCGACCCGCCGGGTCAGCCGGTCGAGGTCGATGGCGCCGTCACCGGGGTAGCCGCGGCCCAGCAGCACGTCCGCCGGCACCGGCGTGAGCCAGTCGCACACCTGGTAGGACGCGATGAGCGGTCCCGCGCGCACGAGCTGCGCGTCGAGGTCCGGGTCCCACCAGACGTGCAGCGCGTCGACGACGACCCCGACGGACGGGTGCCGTTCCGCCAGGTCGAGCGCCTGCGCCAGCGTCGACAGCACGCCGCGGTCCGCGCAGAACACCGGGTGCATGGGTTCCAGCGCGAGCGTCACCCCCGCCCCGGCCGCGTAGCCGGACAGCTCGGCGATCGCGTCCGCGACGCGCTGACGTGCGCCGACGAGGTCCTTGTCGGCCGCCACTCCCCCGACGACCATGACCAACGTCGCGGTGCGCAAGGCGGCGGCCTCGTCGATGGCGCGCCGGTTGTCGTCGAGCGCGGCGCGGTTGTCGGCCGCGGTCAGGAAACCGCCGCGGCACAACGACGACACCCGCAGCCCGGCGTCGGCGACGAGCTTGGCGGTGCGCTCCAGGCCGTGGTCGGCGACGGGCTCGCGCCACAGCCCGATCGACCCGATCCCGTGCCGCACGCAGCCCTCGACGGCCTCGGCGACGGTGGCGCGCTTGACCGTGGCCTGGTTCAGCGAGAGGCGATCCACTGCCGCCACCGCCGTTCCGCGAACTCCGGGTCGAGCACGCCGGCGACCTCGGCGAGCCGCTTCGCCTCGGTGAGGTGCTCGATGCTCCGCGCCGATTCCAGGCCGCCGAGCATGACGAACCGCTCCTGGTGCCCCGCCAGCCACGCGAGGAACACCACGCCGGTCTTGTAGTAGTAGGTCGGCGCGCTGAAGAGGTGGCGCGACAACGGGACCGTGGGCGCCATGATCCGGTGGAACCCGTCGACGTCGCCCCTGGCGAGCTCGGCGAGCGCCTTCGCGGCGACCGGGGCGATCGGGTCGAAGATGCCGAGCAGCGCGTCGCTGTGGCCCTCCTCGTCGCCCGCGATCAGGTCCGGGTAGTGGAAGTCGTCGCCGGTGTAGCAGCGGACGCCGGGCGGCAGCGCGCGCCGCAGGCCGATCTCGTGGTCCGCGTCGAGCAGCGAGACCTTCACGCCGTCCACTTTGTCCGGTCGCGCGCGGATGACCTCCAGGAAGTTCCGGGTGGCCTGGGGGACGTCCGCGGCGCCCCAGTACCCCGCCAGCTGCGGGTCGAACGCGGTGCCGAGCCAGTGCAGGACCACCGGTTCGCTGACGTGGTCGAGCAACGTGCCGTAGACCTTCTCGTAGTCCTCCGGCCCGCGCGCGACGGCGGCCAGCCGGCGCGAGCACATCAGCACGGGCTGGGCGCCCGCCTCCTGGACGACGTCGAGCTGTTCCAGGTAGGCCTCCAGCACCTCGTCGAGGTCCGCCTCACCGGTCAGGTGGTCGGTCGCGACGCCCGCGCAGATCCGCCCGGCCTTCTCGGCGGCGCTGCGGCGGACGAGCTCGGCGGCGGTCGGCCAGTCGAGGCCCATGCCGCGCTGCGCGGTGTCCATCGCCTCCGCGACGCCGAGGCCGTGGGACCAGAGGTGGTGCCGGAACGCGAGGGTCGCGTCCCAGTCCACCGTGCGCCCGTCCTCCGCCACGACGTGTGCCGCGGCGAACACGATCCGTTCACCCCGGTCCCCGCTAGACATCGGCGACCTCCACCCGGCGACCCTCCGAAGAGGACCGCAGCCCGGCCGCGGCCAGCGCGACACCCCGTGCGCCGGCGCGGAAGTCGTGCGGGAACGGCGCGCCGTCGGCGACGTGGCGCAGGAACTCCGCCCACTGCACCTTGAAACCGTTGTCGAAGTCCTCGTTGTCCGGCACCTGCTGCCACTGCTCGCGGAACGGGTGCGCGACCGGCAGGTCCGGGTTCCAGACCGGCTTCGGCGTGGCGGCGCGGGGCTGCACGAAGCACTCCCGCAGCCCCGCGACCGCACTCCCCTCAGTGCCGTCCACTTGGAACTCGACCAGCTCGTCGCGGCGCACGCGCACGCACCACGACGAGTTGATCTGCGCGATCACGCCGTTCTCGATCTCGAAGATCCCGTACGCGGCGTCGTCGGCGGTGGCCTCGTAGGCGTCGCCCTGCTCGTCCCAGCGGGTCGGGATGTGCGTGACGGCCTTGGCGGTGACCGCCTCGACGCGGCCGAAGAGGTCGTGGAGCAGGTAGCTCCAGTGGCAGAACATGTCCGAGACGATGCCGCCGCCGTCCTGCGCGCGGTAGTTCCAGCTGGGGCGCTGCGCGGGCTGCCAGTCGCCTTCGAACACCCAGTAGCCGAACTCGCCGCGCACGCTGAGGATCCGGCCGAAGAAGCCGCCGTCCACCAGCCGCTTGAGCTTGCGGATGCCGGGCAGGTACAGCTTGTCGGCCACGACGCCGTGCCGCACGCCCTTCTCGTCGGCCAGCCGTGCGAGCTCCAGCGCCTCGTCCACCGTCTCCGAGACCGGTTTCTCGGTGTAGACGTGCTTGCCGGCCTCGATCGCCTTGGTGATCGACTCGACGTGCCTCGACGTGACCTGCGAGTCGAAGTAGATCTCCACCGACGGGTCCGCCAGCGCGCTGCCGAGGTCCGTCGTCCACCGCGCGAGGTCGTGGCGTTCGGCGATCTCCTTGACCTTGTCGGCGTTGCGGCCCACGAGGACCGGCTCCACCTTCAGCACGGTCCCGTCCCGCAGGCGCACGCCCTCGTCGCGCAACGGCAGCAGCGACCGGACCAGGTGCTGGCGGTACCCCATCCGCCCGGTGACGCCGTTGACCGCCACTCCGATGGTCCGGACTGCCATCGCACCTCCCTGGACGCAGCGCTGGAAAGCGCTTTCCCGCCACGCTAACGGCGGCACTTCGCGGCCGTCAACCTCCCCGCGAGCTAGTCTCAGCGCTCACAGGCGTGGTGACGGAGGTGGTCGTGTCCGCCCGACAGGTGACGCTCGCCGAGGTGGCGAAGCAGGCGGGTGTGTCGTTGGCGACCGCGTCCCGGGTGCTCAACGGCAGCACTCGGCAGGTGAGCGGTGACCTCAGCGACCGGGTCCTGCGCACGGCGGAGGAGCTCGGCTACGTGCCGAACGCCTCGGCGCAGGCGCTGGCCCGCAACTCGAGCTCCCTCGTCGGCCTGGTCGTGCACGACATCACCGACCCGTACTTCTCGTGCATCGCGGCGGGCGTGACGCGGGTGGCCGAGGCGGCCGGGCTCGTCGTCGTCCTCGGCACGACCGGGCGTCGTCCGGAGCGAGAAGTGGAGCTGCTCTCTACTTTGCGTGCGCATCGGGCGCGTGCGGTGGTGCTGGCGGGATCGCGGACCACGGACCGTGCGTCGCAAGCGAGGCTCGCGGCGGAGATCGAGGCGTTCAGCGAACAGGGCGGGCGGGTCGCGTGCGTGTCGCAGGCGAAGCTCGGCACCGACACGGTCGTGCCCGGCAACCGCGCCGGAGGGCGCGCGCTCGCCCGTGCACTCGCGGAGCTGGGGCACAAGAGGTTCGCCGTGCTGGGCGGACCGACCGAGCTGGTGGTGGCCCGCGACCGGCTGGCCGGGTTCAAGGCGGGGCTCGCCGATGCCGGGATCGCGCCGCCCGTGGTGGTCCACGGGTCGTTCACCCGCGACGGCGGGTACGAGGCCGCGCTGGAGCTGCTGGCGTCGAAGAGCCGGGCGACCTGCGTGTTCGCGGCGACCGACGTGATGGCGATGGGCGCGATGGCGGCGCTGCGCGAACGGGGCGTGCGGGTGCCGGAGGACATGTCGATCGCCGGGTTCGACGACATCCCGACGCTGCGCGACACGGTGCCGGCGCTGTCGACCGTGCGGCTGCCGCTGGAGCGGATGGGCGAGATCGCCGCCGGTCTCGTGCTGGACGGCGGAGGTGACGAGGCCCGCACCGTCCGCGTGGCGGGTGAGGTGGTGCTGCGGGCCTCCACTGCCCACAATTAGACTCGTCGGGCTGTATCACGCACCGAGTCTTGAGGAGTTGAGCCGTCCCCATGGGGTCTGGCCCAGGCTGGCATACCAACCCGGTCCCCCGTTCCGCTGGAGCGCGCAGGTGACCGGAATCCTTCTGAGCGTGCTCGGTCTGGTCGCCGTCGTGGCGCTGACCGCGGGCACCTTCATCGCGGTGGCGGCGGAGTTCTCGCTGACCGCGCTGGAACGCAGCACGGTCGAGCGGCACGTCGCCGAGGTGGGCGACGCGACCGCGCGGACCATCGACCGTGCTCATCGGACGTTGTCCTTCCAGCTCTCCGGCGCCCAGCTCGCCATCACGCTGACCACGCTGATCACCGGCTACATCGCGGAGCCCGCGATCGCCTCGCTGATCGAGCCGGGCCTGACGGCGGTGGGCGTGCCGGAGGCGGTGGCCGACTGGTTGTCGCTGGCGCTGGCGCTCGCGATCGCCACGGCGTTGTCGATGGTGTTCGGCGAGCTCGTGCCGAAGAACCTGGCCATCGCGAAGCCGCTCGAGACCGCGCGCGGGGTCGTCGGCATCCAGGCCGGGTTCTCGACGGTGTTCCGCTGGCTGATCCACGCGATGAACAACTCGGCGAACTGGCTGGTCAGACGCTTCGGCGTCGAGCCGGTCGAGGAGCTCGCGTCCGCGCGGTCGCCCGAGGAGCTGGGCGCGCTGGTCCGGACGTCGGCCGAGCACGGCACGCTGGACCAGGGCACCGCGGTGCTGCTGGACCGGTCGCTGCGCTTCGGCGACCGCACGGCCGGCGAGCTGATGACGCCGCGGGTGCGGGTGGAGGCCCTGCGGGCCGACGCGACCGTCGCGGACCTCGTGCTGAAGGCGCGGGAGACCGGGTTCTCGCGGTTCCCGGTGCACGACGGGTCGCTGGACGACGTGCGCGGGATGGTGCACGTGAAGCAGGCCTTCGCGGTTCCGTCCACTTTGCGCGGTTCGACCCCGTTGTCCGCTTTGACGCGTCCCGTGTACTCGGTGCCCGAGACGCTGGAGGGCGACGCGCTGCTCGACCGGCTGCGCGCGTCCGGGCTGCAGACCGCGCTGGTCGTGGACGAGTACGGCGGCACCGCGGGCATGGTGACGCTGGAGGACGTCGTCGAGGAGATCGTCGGCGACGTGCGCGACGAGCACGACCGCGGCGAGGCGATGCCGGTCCGGTCGCTGGGCAAGGACAGCTGGCTCGTGTCGGGCCTGCTGCGCGACGACGAGGTGGCCGAGGCGACCGGGTTCCGGATGCCGGAGGGCGACTACGAGACGCTGGCCGGCCTGGTGCTGGCGCGGCTCGGGCGGATTCCCGACGTGGGTGACGAGATCCGCGTCGACAGCTGGCGCGTGACCGTGATGAGGATGGACCGCCACCGCGTGGCCGAGCTGCGGGTGGTGACGTCGTGAACTTCCTCTTCGTGCTGTTGCTGCTGGCGGGCAACGCGTTCTTCGTCGGCGCGGAGTTCGCGGTGATCACCGCGCGCCGCGACCGGCTGGAGGCGCTGGCCGACAGGGGTTCCTCCCGCGCCCGCACCGCGATCAAGGCGTCCCAGCAGCTGCCGTTGCTGATCGCGGGCGCGCAGCTGGGCATCACGTTGTGCTCGCTGGCGCTGGGCGCGATCGCCGAACCGACCCTGGCGTCGGTACTGGAGGGTCCCCTCGGGGCCGTCGGGCTGCCGTCTGCCGTGGTGCACGGTGTGGCGTTCGCGGTGGCGTTGGTCATCGTCGTCGCGCTGCACACGATCCTCGGCGAGATGGTGCCGAAGAACCTGGCGATCGCCGGTCCCGAGCGGGCCGCGGTCTGGCTGGTGCCGGTGCACTACGGGTTCTCGCGGATGATCGCGCCGGTGCTGGCGATGTTCACCGCCGTGGGCCGCTGGGTGCTGCGCCGTTTCGGCGTGGAGCCGGTGGACGAGCTGGAGTCGGCCTACACGCCGGACGAGCTGGCGCTGCTGATCGGCCAGTCGCGGTCGGAGGGTCTGCTGGAGGACTCCGAGCACCGCCGACTCGCGCAGACGCTGTCGTCCGCCGAACGCACGGTGGCCGACGTCTTGGTGCCGCTCGACCGGCTGACGACGCTGTCGTCGTCGCCGACCGTGGGTGAGATCGAGTCCGTGGTGGCCACCACCGGGTTCTCGCGGTTCCCGGTGCTGTCCGACGCCGGGCTGATCGGGTACCTGCACGTCAAGGACGTGCTGGACCTGGAGGGCGCGACGACGCCGGTGCCGCGGTCCCGCGTGCGCGGGCTGCCGGAGGTGCCGGCGGACGCGCACCTGGACGAGGCGCTGGCCGCGTTGCGCCGGGCGCAGTCGCACCTCGCCCGCGCGGTGGCCGCTGACGGTGCCGTGCTGGGCGTGGTGGCGCTGGAGGACCTGCTGGAGGAGTACGTGGGCACCGTGCGCGACGGCACCCACGTCCGCTGGGTCTGACTTCTAGGGCGCCGTGCGGATCTCGAGCATGAGACAGCCGGTGTCCGTCCGGTAGGGACCGTGGGGCATTCCGGGCCGGCGACTCGCGAAGTCGCCGGCCCGGAACGTCTTCCCGAGCGTGAGGTCGGTGAGCTCGCCCTCCAGGAGGTAGACCTCCTCGTGGTAGTCGTGCCGGAGCACGCCTTCCGTCAGCAGGCCCGGTTCCCAGCGGGCGATCCGGGTCAGCGTCGAGGTGTCCGGGTCGCGGGACAGGACGCGTTCGGTGACGCCCGGACCGGCCTCGCGCCACGGGACGTCCGCGGCCGGGAAGAACTCGCGTTCGTCGCGCACCTCACAGCCTCCGGTTCGCCAGGACGGGCAGCTTCTCGCGGGCCTCGCGGACCAGGTCGAGGTCCACATCGGACACCAGCGTGCCCGGCGCGCCCTCCAGCCGGTCGCGGACCGTGCCGAGCGGGTCGACGACGGCGCTGCGGCCGATTCCCGTCGGCGCCGAGCCGTGGTCGGCGTCCGGGTCGGCCTGGCCGCAGGCGAGGACCCACGACGTGGCGTCCAGGGCGCGTGCCCTGACCAGCAGGTCCCACTGGTCGGCCTTGCCGGGGCCCGCGCCCCAGGAGGCGCCCAGCAGGATGACCGGGGCGGTGTCGGCGAGCGTGCGGAAGAGTTCGGGGAACCGCACGTCGTAGCAGGTGGCGAGACCGATCGTGGTGCCGTCGACGTCGAACGTGACGGGCTTGCCGCCGGGGGTGACGGTGTCGGACTCGCGGAAGCCGAACGCGTCGAACAGGTGGATCTTGTCGTAGCCGAGGTGCAGGCCGGCGCCGGTGACGAGCGTCGTGTTGGCGACCCTGTCCCCCTCGCCCGGCGTGAACATGCCGGCGACCACGACGACGCCGTGCTCGTCGGCGATCTCGCGGACCGCGGTGGCCCACGGGCCGTCGAGCGGTTCGGCGACCGGGGTCAGCGGAACACCGAAGCGGCACTGGGTGGCCTCGGGGAACTGCACGACGCGCGCACCCTCGTCGGCGGCACTGGCCACCCGGGCGCGCACGGTGGCGAGGTTCTCGCTCGGATCAGCGGTGGAGCTGATCTGGCAGAGCGCGATGCGCATGATCCTCCTCTGGTATACATGTTGTATGCAGGGTGCTGACGGGTTGTCCGGCAGGGACAAGGCCTACGAGTTCCTCAAGGACACCATCCTCGCCGACCCCGAGATGCAGGGGCGGTTCATCAGCGAGCAGGACGTCGCGAACCAGATCGGCGTCTCCCGCACGCCGATCCGCGAGGCCCTGCTGCTGCTCGCGGCCGAGGACCTGGTGCAGCTCGTGCCGAAGAAGGGCGCGTACGTCGCGCCGTTGTCCTCGCGGCAGATCACGGAGCTCATGGAGCTGCGCGGGGTCGTGGAGCGCTACGCGGCCGAACGCACGATGGGCGAGCACACGGTCCCGTTGCGGAAGATGCAGGAGCTCATCGAGCAGCAGCGCGGGCTCGTGGAGGACGCGCGGCAGTTCATCGACGTCGACCGGCAGTTCCACGCGTTGCTGGTCGCGGCGACGGGCAACGAGCTGCTGACGAAGACGTACGAGGGCCTGCGCGCACGGCAGGTGCGCGCGGGCGTGGTCGCGCTGTACCGGGCGCACGGCCGGCAGCAGGCCGTGATCGACGAGCACGACGCGATCGTGGCCGCGCTCGAGTCCGGGGACGTCGGCGCGGCCACCGCGGCGATCACCGCTCACTTGGACACCACGTTGAAGGTGCTGCTCAACGGCTGAGGCTCGTCCTCCTCCCGGGGGTCGCGGCCGAGCTTGAGGCCGACCAGCGTCACCGCGCACGCCACGGTCACGTACAGACCGACGACCACCCACGTGCCGAAGCCCGCCAGCAGCGCGGTGAACAGCAACGGCGCGATGGCACCGCCGATGACGCCGGCGAGCGTGTAGGCGAGCGAGCTGCCGGTGTAGCGCAGGCGTTCGGTGAACTGCTCGGCGATGAACGCGGCCTGCGGGCCGTACATGAAGGCGTGGAAGGCCAGGCCCACCACGACGCCGAGGACGATCAGCGGCACGGACTTCGTGTCGACCAGCGGGAACAGCACGAACGGCCACACCGCGCCGAGGACGGCCGCCGCCGCGTAGAGGCCGCGGCGGTTCACGCGGTCGGACAGCCAGCCGGCCAGCGGCATCAGGAACAGCTGGAAGCACGAGGCGATCAGCACGGCGACGAGGCCGACGTTGCGCGGCAGCTTCAGCTGGGTCGTGAGGTAGGTCAGCACGAACACGGTGTGCAACGCGTAGAGCACGTCCGGGCCGACGCGGCAGAGCACGGCGGCGACCAGCGGCCGGGTCTGCGTGCGGAACACCTCGCTGACCGGCGCGGACGGGCGGTCGCCGCGGGCCTCGATCGCCTTGAAGACCGGCGTCTCCTCCAGCTTGACGCGGATCCACAGGCCGAAGATGACGAGCACCGCGGACAGCAGGAACGCGACGCGCCAGCCCCACGACAGGAACGCGGCGTCGGACAGCGCCACACCGAGCAGCGCGAGCACGCCGTTGGCCATCAGGTTGCCGGCGGGCGGGCCGATCTGGGCGGCGGAGGCCCAGAACCCGCGCTGCGCCGGGTTGCCGTACTCGCTGGACAGCAGCACCGCGCCGCCCCACTCGCCGCCGAGCCCGACGCCCTGCGCGAACCGCAGCAGCACGAGCAGCACACCGGCCGCGGGACCGATCGCGGCGTGCGTCGGCAGCAGCCCGATGAGCAGCGTCGCGATGCCCGTGATCAGCAACGTCGTGACGAGCACGCGTTTGCGGCCGATCTTGTCGCCGAGCCGGCCGAACAGGAACCCGCCGAGCGGCCGCGAGAGGTAGCCGACGGCGTACGTCGAGAACGCGAGCAGCGTGGCGGTGAGCGGTTCCTCGCTGGGGAAGAACAGCGGGCCGAGCACGACGGCCGCGGCGACGTTGTAGATCGCGAAGTCGTACCACTCCAGGGCGGTACCGGAGAGCGAGGCCACGAAGGCGCGCACCAGTGCCGAACGCGGCACGTCCGGAGGTGCGCCCGTCTGAGGTGTTCCTGGCGTTGCTGAAGCAGCGGTCATGCGGTAATACTGCCTGTATACAACTCGTATGCGCAAGGAGTACCGCATGTCTACCGTCCGTACACAGGCCGCCACCCTCCAGTTCGACCTCCCCGACGGCACCGTCGCCGAGGTCGCCGTGACGACCCTGCTCAACGGTGGCTACGCCGGCCGCAGCCAGGAGGACGTGGCCGCTCACGTGCGCGAGCTCGCCGAACTGGGCGTGCCGGCGCCGTCGGTGACGCCGAGCCTCTACCCCGTCTCGCCGTACCTCGCGCAGCAGGCGTCGTCGGTTCCCGCGCAGCACGGGCGGACCTCCGGCGAGGCCGAGTGGGCGGTCGTGGTCACCGAGTCCGACGTCCTGCTGACGGTCGCGTGCGACCACACGGACCGCGCGCTGGAAGTGCACGGCGTCGCGTGGAGCAAGAACGCGGGCCCGGACGTGCTCGGCCGCAAGGCGTGGCGGCTCGCCGACGTGGCGGACCGGGTCGACGAGATCGAGCTGACCGCGTGGGCGGACGGCGTGGAGATCCAGCGCGGCACCCTCGCCGAGCTGCTGACCCCGCAGTACTGGGTGGACCGGCTGAAGGAGCTGGACCTGCTCCGGCCCGGCACCGTGCTGCTGTCCGGCACCATCCCGATGCACCACGGCGTGGACCAGTTCGCGTCGCGGTGGCGCGTCGAGCTGCGCGACCCGGCGACCGGCGACGTCCTCGACTGCGAGTACGAGGTGACCCGGCTGCCCGACCCGATCGGCTGAGCACGCCCGCGGGGAGGCGTTAATCGGGTCGAGCCGCGTGCGGTACCTGCGCTACAAAGTCAGCCATGGAGCTCCGGAGACTGACCGACGGCGACTCGGAAGAGCTGGTCCGGGTCATCACGGAGTCGCTCGCGCACCTTCAGCCGTGGTCGCCGTGGGCGGCCGGCGGGTACGACGCGGCGGCGGCCGCCCGGTTCCTGCGCGAGTCCGCGGAGGAGTGGGAGAACGGGACGGCGTTCCCGCACGCCATCACCGTCGACGGCGCGATCGTCGGCGTGGTGGCGCTGATGCGCCGCGCGCCCGACCTCGCGGAGATCGGGTACTGGCTGCACCCCGCGCACACGGGGCGTGGCCACGCCACCGCCGCCTCCGCGCAGATGGTCGAGCTCGCGTTCGGACTGGGCGGCGTGCGCCGCGTGCAGATCTGGCACGACGAGGCCAACGTGGCGAGCAGCGGTGTGCCGCGGCGGCTCGGGTTCACCGAGGTCGACCGCCGCACACCGGCCCGTGAGCCCGCGATCGGCAACCGCGTCGGGGTGGACGTCGTGTGGGAGCTGCGCCGCTGAGCCCTCAGGAGGCGAGCGCGGCCTTCACCGCGCGGGTGCGGTCGTCGGCCAGCACCTCGTCGTCGCCGTTCTCGATCGCCGTCAGCACCTGGGCGACGAGGTCCTCGGTGCTGATCTTCGGGCCGGTCTGCGCGGCCGCCATGTCGGTGTCGATGAACGCCGAGTGCACCGCGACGACGTGGGTCCCCTGCTCGCGCAGGGCCTCGCGGGCCGAGTTGGTCAGCGACCACGCCGCGGCCTTCGACGCCGCGTAGCCGCGCCAGTCGGGGCGGCCGACGAAGGACAGGATGCTCAAAACGTTGACGAGCGTGCCGCCGCCGTTGGCCTTGAGGATCGGCGCGAAGGCGTCGGTGACGCGGACGATGCCGTAGACGTTCACGTCGAACTCGGCCTGAATGCTGTCGAGCCCCTCGCCCTCGACCAGCACGCCGGCGTTGTTGATCACGACGGAGACGTCGCCGAGCTCCTTGGCCGCCGCCTCGACCTGCGCCTGGTCGGTCACGTCGAGCTGGACCGGGGTGACGCCCTCGTCGGTCACCGACGCCGGGTTGCGCACGCCCGCGTAGACCTTGGCGCCGCGCTTCGCGAACTCGCGGGCGAAGGCGCGGCCCAGTCCGCGGTTGGCGCCGGTCACCAGCACGGCCTTGTCACTGAAGTCCATCACTACCTCCTCAGTTGGTTTCTCCAACCGACCATAGCGCCGTTAGTTGGAGAATCCAACTCACTGCTAGGATGGTCACATGACCCCTCGAAGCTGCTCCATGGCGAACGCGCTGGAGGTCGTGGGCGAGCGCTGGTCGTTGCTGGCGTTGCGCGAGGTCTTCTTCGGCAACACGCGCTTCGACCAGATCGCCGCGAACACCGGCGCGTCGCGGGACGTGCTCACCGTGCGGCTGAAGAAGCTGGTCGCGGCCGGCGTGCTGGAGAAGCGGCAGTACTCCGAGCACCCGCCGCGGCACGAGTACCTGCTGACGGACTCCGGGCGGGCGCTGCACAACGTGATGCTGGCGCTCAAGGAGTGGGGCGACTCCTACGTGACGGAGGGGCCCCTCCCGCTGGTGTGGGAGCACTCGTGCGGGCACGTGCTGGAGCCGCGCGTGGTGTGCGCGCACTGCGGCGAGGGGGCCACGGCCGAGTCGCTGACCCGCGCCGGGGAGCCGACCCACTAGGTTGGGCGGCATGAGCGAGGACGACGAGGACGAGTTCGCCGAGGACGACGAGTTCGAGGACGAGGACGACGCCGACGACCTCTTCGCCGTCACGCCCGAACCGCGCACGGTCTGCCACCTGTGCGGGGGCGCCAGCTACATCGCGGCGCCGACGCTCGCGATCATCGGTGGCGCGCCGCGGACCGTCGACAACGGGCGGGAGTGCCCGCACTGCAACGGCGCGCGGACGTTCACCGGGCTCGTGCCGCCGCTCTAGCGCGGCTGGCGGCGTGCCAGTCGAGGAACTCGGGCACCGACAGCCGGGCCACCTCGTCGCCGACGACGTCCAGCGCCAGGTCCGAGGCCCGCTTGAAGCGCACGCACGCCTTGCCCATGTCGAGCTTCTTGCCCGTGGCGGCCCACCGGGCGCGGAACGACTCCTCGAACTCCTCCATCACCGTGGTCAGGTAGAGGGAGAAGTAGCGCTTCTGCGCGGACAGGGCGACGTAGAGCAGCGGCTTCTTGTTGTACGTCGGACCGCTCACCTCCAGCGGCACCGCGTAGACGACCAGCCCCCAGTCCATCATCTCGACGTAGCCGTCGGGGAGGTTGGCCAGGACGACGTCGCGGACCGCCTCGATCTCGGCGCGCTGGTCGGCGGGCAGCTCGGCGAGGTACTGGGCGACCGTGGAGGCGTTGCTCTTCACCATCCGCGTACGGTATTCGCCCGTGGAGGTCCTGACCCGAGCCCAATGGCACCAATCCCGCGACGCGCACGTCGCCCGCATGCGCCGGTTCACGGGGCCGCACCAGGAACGGAAGCTCCGCAAGGAGAAGCACCCGGTCATGGACTTCCTCTTCACCTACTACAGCCACCGGCCCATCCGGCTCGAACGGTGGCACCCCGGGCCGGGCGTCGTGCTGGAGAACGCCGACGAGTACCTGGAGTTCCCGCACTACACACGGGTCGACGAGGGCGTGACGCTCGACGTCGCGAGCTTCCTCGGCCAGCGCGAGAAGACCTTGGAGTTCGTCCAGGCACTGCTCACGGCCACGTTGGGCAGGCCGGCGCGGCTCGGCTGCTTCGGGCTGCACGAGTGGGCGATGGTCTACCGGCAGCAGCCCGAGGAGGTGCGGCACAACGCGTGGCCGTTGCGCCTGGGCAGCGACGGGACGGACGCCGTGGTCGAGGCCAGCCGCATCCAGTGCGGGCACTTCGACGCGTTCCGGTTCTTCACCCAGCCCGCGCGGCCCCGCAACACCCTGCAGCCGACGCGCGACGACCAGGTGCGCAACGAGCAGCCGGGCTGCCTGCACGCGAACATGGACCTGTTCAAGTGGGCGTACAAGCTGGAGCCCGCCACACCGTCGGACCTGGTGGCCGACTGCTTCGAACTGGCCGCCGACGTGCGCGAGCTCGACATGCGCGCCTCCCCCTACGACCTGGGAGAACTCGGCTACGAGCCGGTGCCGATCGAGACCGCCGAGGGCCGCGCGGAGTACGTTCGGAGGCAGGCCGCGTTCGCCGACCGGGCGCGTCCGTTGCGAGAACAGCTCGTGTCCGTGTGCCAGTCGATACTTGCGGTGACTTCACTTCGCTAGCGAGGTTCACCTGTTAGCGTGACTGGCTGGTCGTCGGGGGCCGCCGCTTAGTAGTTGTGAGGGATCGATGTCTCGACACCGCGCTCTGCGGGCGAAGGTGAAGCGCGGAATCGCCAAGTGGCCCGTGCTGATCGTCGTGTTCGTCGTGCTGATCGGCCTCGGCTGGCTGGTGCTGTCGTGGGCCGGCGGAGTGCTCGACAAGCGCTCCCAGGCGCTGGCCCAGAACTGCAGCGAGGGCGACTCGGTGCTGCGCGTCTCCGCGACCCCGAGCATCGCCGAGGCCGTCGCGGACGTGGCGCGCGCCTACAGCGCGACCCGGCCCGTCGTGTACGACCACTGCATCGCGATCGAGGTGACGTCCGCGGACTCCTCGGCGGTGCTGGACGGCCTGACGACGACGTGGGACGAGCAGAAGCTCGGCAAGCGGCCGCACGCGTGGGTGCCCGACTCGACGCTGTGGGCGAACCGGCTGTCGGCGCTGAACGCGAAGCTGGTGGGCTCGGCACCGAAGTCCGTCGGCACGTCGCCGGTGCTGCTCGCGGCGCCCGAGGCCGCCGCGCCGGTGCTGAAGAACTTCCGCTGGACCGACATGCCCGAGGTCACCGACTGGACCAAGTTCGGCACGAACTGGGGCCGGTTCAGCGTCGCGATGCCCGACCCGGCCACGAACACGGCCTCCGCGCTCGCCATCCAGTCCGCGCTCGCCGACGGCAAGGGCCCGGTGACGGCGGAGTCGCTCGGCTCGGACGCCGCGAAGGCGAAGCTGTCGAAGCTCGCGGCCGCCGTGCCGCCGGAGGTCCCGCCGACGACGCGGGACGCGTTGGGGCGGTTGGGGGACAGCGCGACGGTCAACGCCGCGGGCTTCTCCGTGACGCCGGTGTCCGAAGTGGACCTGTTCAAGCACAACACCGGCAAGGAGGCGCCGTCCAAGCCGCTCGTGGGCGTGCTGCCCGCCGGGCCGGTGCCGGTGGCGGACTTCCCGTACGTGGCGCTCGGCGGGTCCGAGGTCGGCGAGGCGGAAGTCCGTGCGGCGCAGTCGTTCCGCGACTTCATGACCGAGCCGTCGTCGCAGGCGATCCTCGCGAAGGGCGGGTTGCGCGTCGAGTCCACCCAGGACCGTCCGACGCCGTCGCCGGGCGTGTCGTGGTCGCCCGTCACCGAGAACCTGGTGGCCGCCGACGCGACGACGACGCAGCAGATCTCCTCGGCGTGGACCTCCGCGGACCGCGGCGGGCAGGTCGTGACGGTGCTGGCGGACGTGTCGACATCGATGAAACCCCGGCTGGACAAGGTGAAGGCGGCGCTGCGCGGCCAGATCGACAGGTCGGTGTCGGGGTCGTTCGGCCTGTGGGAGTTCGCGCGCTCGCTCGACGGCGCCAAGCCCTACAAGCAGCTCGTCGGCACGGCGCCGGTGACGGAGAAGCGGGACGCGCTGAAGCGGGCCGTCGACGGCCTGAAGACCGCGGAGGGCTCGCAGCTCTACACGTCGCTGGCGGCGTGCTACGAGGCGGCGCACGACGGGTTCGTGGCGGGACGCGTGAACCGGGTCGTGGTGATCACGGACGGCACCTCGGACGGCGGCATCGACCTCGCCGCGCTGAAGTCGCAGCTGCACGGCAAGGACCTGGCGGTCAGCTTCATCGCGATCGGCGGCGAGGTGGACCGGGCGGCGCTGACCGACATCGCGCAGGTCACCGGCGGGTCGGTGTCGGTGGTGGAGAACGTGGACGGCGTGGAGGCGGCGCTCGGCCAGGTGCTGTCGACGAAAGCCTGACCGCGGGAACCCCGGCGCCACCGGCGGCCCGGACGGGCGGCCGGTGGCGCGGACGCGGGTGACGCCGCTCAGGTGGCGTTGTGCAGGTCGGGGTCCGGGCCGGTGCGGGTGCCGTTGTCCAGCTCGCGGATGACCGTCATGTCGTCCAGGGCCAGCTCGAAGTCGAAGACGTCGATGTTCTCCTTGATCCGGTAGGGCGTGACGGACTTCGGGATCACGACGCTGCCGAGCTGGACGTGCCAGCGCAGCACGATCTGGGCCGCGGTCTTGCCGTACTTCTCGGCGAGGGCGGTGAGGTCGGGTTCGCGCAGCAGCGTGCCCCTGGCGAGCGGCGACCACGCCTCGGTGACGATGCGGTGGGTGACGTGCACCTTGCGCATCTCCTCCTGCTGCAACAACGGGTGCAGCTCGATCTGGTTCACCGCCGGGGTGGTCGGGAACTCGTCGAACAGGCGTTGCAGGTGCGGCGTGTGGAAGTTGGAGACGCCGATGGCGCGCACACGGCCGTCGGCGTAGAGCTGTTCCAACGCGCGCCACGACTCGGCGTAGAGGTCGCGCGCCGGGGTCGGCCAGTGGATGAGGTAGAGGTCCAGCACGTCACGGCGGAGCTTGCGCATGCTCTCGTCGAACGCGCGCAGCGTCGAGTCGTAGCCCTGGTCGGCGTTGCGGAGCTTGGTCGTGATGAACAGGTCTGGGATGCCGGCGGTCGCGTCGCCGACCCCGGACTCGTTGCGGTAGGCGGCCGCCGTGTCGATGCTGCGGTAGCCGGCCTCGAGCGCGGTCGTGACCGCACCGGCCACCTGGTCCTCCGGCACCTGGAAGACGCCGAAGCCGAGTTGGGGGATCCGTACTCCGTTGTTCAACGAGATCAGCGGAACCATGTGGGTAGCTTCGCACCGTTGTAGACGTCCCGCACCGCCTTCACGATGTCGATCAGCTCGGCCCGCAGTTCCGCGGGCTCCAGCACCTCGACGTCCGCGCCGAACTTCAGCAGGTCGGCGACGGCGTGACGGGTCGACTCGGTCGGGAAACCGAACTCCTCGCCCGGCTCCGGCGCGAGCTCCCGGATGACGCGCGCCTGGTGGCCGCTGAGCAGGTACCGGGTCTTGGCGAGGCCGGACCGGGTCATGCGGACCGTGACGCGCTCGCCGTACATGCGGGCCTCGAACTGCTCGGACCACTCCTCCCAGTACCGCGCGAGGTCGAAGTCCGCGGGGCGGTCGAACGCGGCCGCGGTCGGCTGGAGGTCGAGCACCCGCGACACCCGGTAGGTGCGGCCGCTGCCGACGAAGTACCAGGTGCCCGCCTTGAGGACCAGACCGTACGGGTCGACCTCGCGCTCGACGACCTCGTCGCCCCACCGCCGGTAGGTCATCCGCACGCTGCGCTGCTCCCAGACGGCGTCGGCGATCGTGGCGAGGTGCTCGGTGGGTTCGTCGCCGCGGAACCACGACGGCGTGTCGAGGTGGAAGCGCTGCCGGATCCGCTCGGCCTTGTCGCGCAGCTCGGTCGGGAGCGCGGCGAGGAGCTTGAGCTGCGCGGCGGCGGCGAACTCCGCGAGGCCCAGATCGGCGGCGGGACCGGGCAGGCCCGCGAGGAACAGCGACTGGGCCTCGCCGGAGGTCAGCCCGGTCAGCCGGGTGCGGTAGCCGTCGACGAGCCGGTAGCCCCCGGCCGGGCCGCGGTCGCCGTAGACGGGGATGCCGGCGGCGCTCAGCGAGTCGATGTCGCGATAGATCGTCCGCGGCGACACCTCCAGCTCGGCCGCCAGCTCGTCGGCCGTCATCCGGCCCCTCGACTGGAGGAGGAGCAGCACCTGCATGAGCCGGCTGGACTTCATCCGCCCAACCTGACACGAACTGTCAGGAACATGCCAGTGCTGGCGATCCCAGCCTGGAGGCCGGCACCTGGTCACACGAAGAACCCGTCCCTTGGCCTGGGAGGCCGAGACAGGACTCCGCGAAGTGTCAGCAGGGAAGCAGTTCGGAGGGGCGCACGGTCGTCGCCGCCTCGTCATCTCGGATCGCCTGGATCATCTGCTCCCAGCCCGGCGTCGCTCCACCGGCCGCGTGCAGCGCGGAACGAACGAGCACGTGCGCTTTGCGCAGAGCATCTGAGGAGTCTTCGGCGTCGAGGTGCAGGCAGAACTCGACAGTGCCGTTCGTCAGGTTGGCGCCGATGTCCGCGTCCTCGATGCCTGGTTCACTTTGCAGCGCGTCCATCACGGCGTCCAGGTGGTTTTCCAGGTCCATGGCGACAGCCGAGGATGCACACGTCACCTCGACGTAGTACGAGCGTGCCATCAAGCGTCCTCCCTCCAGCATCCGGATCTCTTCAGCCATCCTCGCAGGTTCCGCGTGTAATTCGAGTTGGATGGGGTTAACTTCACCGTCTTGAAGCATGCCGCGTGAGGTAGTCCGCACCAAGCCTTGTAGTACTTCTTCCACTTCTCCACCCGCCAGCCTTGCCTCTCAAGACTGCGGAGCAACTTCTCCAGGTCAGGATCCGGATGTTTCGGCCGCGGCACGAGGCTCCAATCGAGTGACCAGGCCTCATGCTCGATGACAGATCGCCCAGGCCGCCCAGCTCGTTACCACGGTGGGCAGCATGTCACCTCTGCCGTTGAGACCGGTACAGACCGCATCGGTCGCCACCGGACAGCCGCTTGAACGTTTTCACCCAAAAGAGCGCAAAATTACTTCTCAAGCCATCCATCGCATAACGCAGAGAACTCTCGATCATTCTGATAAAACCGCTGGCACACGGCTATGTGGTGATCGCAACCCGATCAGGTTCGAGCGTCGCTACCGTTCGATTCCATTCCATCAGGCGTTCACGTTCACGACGGCGGACCCCCCACGGGGCGCGGCAGCCTGACCAACTCGTGGAGTGAACCTGACACGAACTGTCAGGAATTACCAGCAGAGTGGGTCCCATGAAGGCAACAGGAACCATCGCCGTGAAGAGCTGGGACGAGAAGACGTGGGACGGCCGCCCCTACCAGGAGGTCGAGGGCCGCAAGCTGACCGAGGCGCACGTCCAGTTCTCCTACTCGGGTGACGTCACCGGGGTCGGCAGCTGCCGGTACCTCATGTACTACGCCGACGACGTGGCGTGGACGACCGCGCTGGAGGAGGTCGTCACCGACGAGGGCACGCTGGTGCTGCGGCACGTCGGCGCCTACCGGGCCGCCGTGGAGGGCACGATCGAGGTCGTCGACGGCACCGGCCGCTACCTCGGCGCGAAAGGTGCGGTGACGGTCGGCTGGGCGGAGGATGGCAGCGGCACCTACACCCTGGAGTACGAGGTCTGAGCCCATGACCAACGCCCCCGTCTACGACGCGGCCCGGCAGCGGATCACCGCGCTGGTCGCCGGCG
The DNA here is from genome assembly GCF_036380075.1 of Lentzea sp. Taxonomy (NCBI): domain Bacteria; kingdom Bacillati; phylum Actinomycetota; class Actinomycetes; order Pseudonocardiales; family Pseudonocardiaceae; genus Lentzea; species Lentzea sp. The sequence continues at coordinate 33,648 of NZ_DASVFL010000372.1, forward strand.
CCGACCCGCAGACGCCCGTGGCGGCGACGCCCGGCTGGTCGGTCAAGGACGTGGTGGCGCACCTCGCCGGCGGTCTGCGCGACTTCGTGGACCGCCGGTTCGACGGTGTCGAGTCCGGCGAGTGGGGCGAACGGCAGGTGCGCGACCGCCGCGACAACTCCCTCGGCGACGCCTTCGCCGAGTGGGACGCGAACCGCGTGCTCGCCGAGCCGTTGTTCGACACGCCGATGGGGCCGGTCCTGGTGTCGGAGGTGATCGCGCACGAGCACGACCTGCGCGCGGCGCTGGGCGTTCCCGGCGGGCGCGACGGCGCCGCGGTGCGGGCGGCGCTGACCAGGCCGTTGCAGCAGCTCGACCAGCGGATGCGGGACAACGGCGTGCTGGCGCTGCGGGTCGTGCTGGAGCACGGCGAACGGGTGCTCGGGCACGGCGAGCCCGCGGGGGCGGTGCGGACGTCGTCGTTCGAGCTGCTGCGGGCGATCGGCGGGCGGCGGTCGGTGGACCAGATCAGGGCGCTCGACTGGGACGGCGACCCGGACGTGTGGCTCTCCTCGCTGGCCCTGTTCGGGCGGCACCGGCCGGAGCCCTTCGACGAATGATCTCCGTGCAGTAGGTTCCCCCGGCGTGACCGACTGGCTGACAGACACGCGGAACTCCTACGACACGGTGGCGGTCAGCTACGCCGACCGGACGCGGACCCTGCTGGACGGCCTGCCGCACCTGCGGGCGGCGCTGCGGTTGTTCGCCGAGGAGGTCAGCGGACCGGTCGCGGACGTCGGCTGCGGTCCCGGCGACGTCACGGCCCGCCTGCACGGGCTCGGGGTCGACGCGTTCGGGATCGACCTCTCCCCCGCGATGGTCGCGCTGGCCCGCGCGACCCACCCGGGACTGCGGTTCGAGGTGGGGTCGATGACCGAGCCGTTGCACGACTCCGTGGGCGGGATCCTGTCGTGGTGGTCGCTGATCCACGTGCCGGACGACGAGGTACCCGCCGTGTTCGGGCACTTCCGGGACGCGTTGCGGCCCGGCGGGGTGCTGCAGCTCGGCTTCCACGTCGGCGACCGCACGAACCTCAAGACCCAGGGCTATGGCGGACATCCGATGAAGGTGCACGTCCACCTGCGACCGCCGGAGCGCGTGGCGCGGTGGCTGCGCGAGGCCGGGTTCGTCGTCGAGGCGCGGTGGCTGCTCGGCGAGGACGGCGACGGCGCGGTCCTGTTCGCGCGGCGCGGGTGAGACCATCTGCCGGTGTCAGAGGAACAGGTCTGTCAGCGGTGCGGTGAGACGGTCGAGCTGGAGACCGAGGACTTCGAGCTGTTCGAGCGGATGCACCCCGACTGCTTCCACCTCGCGTTCGAGCACGACGTGACCAAGCCGGGCATCGGCGCCGACGAGAACTGCGGTGACGAGGCCTGCCCCGTCGCGAGATGAGAGAAGGGGCGCACCCCCGAGTGCGCCCCTTCTCCCCCGTGCCGGATCAGCTGCTGTACGCCTCGAGCGGCGGGCAGGAGCAGACCAGGTTGCGGTCGCCCTTCGCGCCGTCGATGCGGCGGACCGGCGGCCAGATCTTCGGAGCACCGGTACCGGCCGGGTACACGGCCTCCTCGCGGGTGTACGGGTGGTTCCACTCGCCCACGGTCACGCTGGCCGCGGTGTGCGGGGCGTTGCGCAGCGGGTTGTCCTCCACCGGCCACTCGCCGGCGCCGACGCGGTCGATCTCGCGCCGGATGGCGATCATGGCGTCGATGAACCTGTCGATCTCGGCTAGGTCCTCGGACTCGGTCGGCTCGACCATCAGCGTGCCGGCGACCGGGAACGACATCGTCGGGGCGTGCAGGCCGTAGTCCGCGAGGCGCTTCGCCACGTCGTCCACCGTCACGCCGGTGGCCTTGGTGAGCGGGCGCAGGTCGAGGATGCACTCGTGGGCGACGAAGCCGCCCTCGCCGGTGTAGAGGACCGGGTAGTGCTCGTCCAGGCGGCGGGCCACGTAGTTCGCGGCGGCCACGGCGGTGAGGGTCGCGCGGCGCAGGCCGTCGCCGCCCATCATGCGCACGTACGCCCACGAGATCGGCAGGATCGACGCGGACCCCCACGGGGCGCCCGAGATCGGGCCGACGCCGGTGGCCGGTCCCGCCGTCGGCTGCAGCGGGTGGTTGGGCAGGAACGGGGCGAGGTGGGACTTCACGCCGATCGGGCCGACGCCGGGACCACCGCCGCCGTGCGGGATGCAGAACGTCTTGTGCAGGTTCAGGTGCGAGACGTCCGCGCCGAACTTGCCGTAGCGGGCCAGGCCGATCAGCGCGTTGAGGTTCGCGCCGTCGACGTACACCTGGCCGCCCGCGTCGTGGACCAGGCCGCAGACCTCGCGGACGGTGTCCTCGTACACGCCGTGGGTCGACGGGTAGGTGATCATGATCGCGGCCAGGTCGTCGGCGTGCTCCGCGACCGTGGTGCGCAGGTGGCCCATGTCGATGTTGCCCTTGTCGTCGCACTTCACGACGACGACGCGCATGCCGGCCATGACGGCGGACGCGGCGTTGGTGCCGTGGGCGGACGACGGGATCAGGCAGACGTCGCGGTCGGCGTTGCCGTTGGCGCGGTGGTAGGCGCGGATCGCCAGCAGACCGGCGAACTCACCCTGCGAGCCGGCGTTGGGCTGCAGCGACACGGCGTCGTAGCCGGTGACCTCGGCGAGCCAGGCCTCCAGGTCCGACACGATCCTCAGCAGACCGGCGGCGTCCTCGACGGGCGCGAACGGGTGCAGGCCGGAGAACTCCGGCCACGTCACGGGCTCCATCTCCGCGGTGGCGTTCAGCTTCATCGTGCAGGAGCCGAGCGGGATCATGCTGCGGTCGAGCGCGACGTCCTTGTCGGACAGCGCGCGCAGGTAGCGCAGCAGCGCCGTCTCGGAGCGGTGCGCGTGGAAGACCGGGTGGGTCAGGTAATCGGAGGTGCGGCGCAGGTCGGCCGGGATGCCGTCGGCGGTGTCCGCGTCGATCGCGTCCACGTCGGCACCGGTGACGCCGAAGGCCTCCCAGACGGCGACGAGGTGCGCGCGGGTGGTCTTCTCGTCGCAGGCGATCGCCACGACGTCGTCGTCGACCTTGCGGAGGTTGATGCCGGCCGCGCGGGCCTTCTCGACGACCGCGGCGGCCTCGCCGGGAACGCGGACCTCGACGGTGTCGAAGAACTCGCCGTGCACGACGTCCAGGTTCGCCTCGCACAGACCCGTGGCGAGCACGGTGGCCATGCGGTGCACGCGGGTCGCGATGGCGCGCAGACCCTCGGGGCCGTGGTAGACGGCGTACATGGACGCGATCACGGCCAGCAGCACCTGCGCGGTGCAGATGTTCGACGTGGCCTTCTCGCGGCGGATGTGCTGCTCGCGCGTCTGGAGCGCGAGGCGGTAGGCCAGCGAGCCGTCCGAGTCGACGGAGACGCCGACGAGACGGCCGGGCAGCTGGCGCTCCAGACCGGACCGGACGGCCATGTAGCCGGCGTGCGGGCCGCCGAAGCCGATCGGGACGCCGAAGCGCTGCGTGGTGCCGACGACGACGTCCGCGCCGATCTCGCCCGGCGCGCGCAGCAGCGTCAGCGCCAGCAGGTCGGCGACGACCACGGCCTGCGCACCGGCGGCGTGGATCTCCTCGATGAGCGCCTTCTGGTCGCGCACCACACCGGACGCGCCGGGGTAGGACAGCAGCACGCCGAAGAAGTCACCGCCGAGGCCCAGGCCCTCGATGCCCTGCGACAGGTCGGCGACGACGATCTCGATGCCGAGCGGCTCGGCGCGCGTCTCGATGACGGCGAGCGTCTGCGGCAGCGTGTCGGCGTCGATGACGAACTTGTCCGACTTGGACTTGCCGGCGCGGCGCACCAGCGTCATGGCCTCGGCGGCGGCGGTCGACTCGTCCAGCATGGACGCGTTCGCGACCGGTAGGCCCGTCAGGTCGCCGACCATCGTCTGGAAGTTCAGCAGCGCCTCGAGGCGGCCCTGCGAGATCTCCGGCTGGTACGGCGTGTAGGCGGTGTACCAGGCGGGCGACTCGAGGACGTTGCGCAGGATCACGCCCGGCGTCACGGTGTCGTAGTAGCCCAGACCGATCATCTGCGTCATCGGCCGGTTCTGCGCCGCGAGGGCGCGCAGCTCCGCCAGCGCCTCGGTCTCGGTGGCCGGGGCGGGCAGGTCCAGCACGAGGTCGCGCTCGTGGATCGACGGGGGAACCGCGTGCTGCGCCAGCTCCTCCAGCGACCCGACACCGATGACGTCGAGGATGCGCGCGAGCTCGGCGGGGCGCGGACCGACGTGGCGGTCGGCGAACGGGGTGCCGTGCTCGAGAGCGGCGAGCGGGATGCGGTCCTGCGTCATCAAACGCCTCCGGGGGCCTGAGGGCACACGTGTCCTGGTGCCCTCCCCGCTCTGTCCGTACCCTTCAAGGGCGCCTGAGAGGTTCACCCGTCGCGAGAACGGGCTTTCACCGTCGGCGGGACCCCGGTGCGGGGGTCCACTTTCCAGAGGCGTCTCGCTCGGGCGGTCCTGGGTGCCTGAGAGGTTCCCGGGGAGGGACTTGCTCCTTCGGCGCCGGGTTCGAGACCCGGACTCTCCCGCCTGAGTTCAGCGACTACCCGTGAAGGATACCCGCAGGCAGCCCCGCCAGTCCCCACGGACGCGACCTACGTCTCAGCGCCGAGACCGCTCAGGGCCTCCGCGACCGGGTCCTCCGGGTCGTCGCGCAGCGCCACGAGCAGGTGCCGGGTGCCCACGACGTCGTCCCCGCGCCGTGCCGCGACGAGCTTCGCCCGCTCCACCGCGCGGTCCACGGACCCGCCGGCGGGCAGTGCCTTCTCGTCCACGCCCGCCTCGCGCAGGGCCCGCGCGCCACCCGACTCCAGTTCCGGCCGGAGCCTGCGGCCCGCGGCGGTCAGCTGGTGGTCGAGCGTCAGCACGGCGGCCACCAGGTCGCGGGACGAGACGGGCCGCTTCCCGGCGACGGCGAGCCGTTCGGCCTCGGTGCGCACCGCGGTGAGCACCGGCCCGCCCAGTCCCTGGCCGCGCACGACGAGCTTCGTCAGCCAGCGCACGTACCCGCCGCCGGACTCGCCCTCCAGCGCGCCCGCCTTGCGCAGCAGCCACACCGCGGGCGCCTCCTCCGGCTCCGCCGCCTTCCGCACGGCCGCGGCCACCGCCTCGACGTCGACGCGCCGCACGACCAGCAGGTCCGCGACGCGGCCGAAGTCCAGCGCCAGCAACGCGAGCGACAGGTGGGTCGTGGTCAGCACGCCGTCGCCGGCCCGGCCGAGCGCCGCGCGGAGACAGGCGTCCAGCGCGCTGCTGGCGGGCAACTCGGTCTCGACGCGTGCGTGGTGGTGGGCGGCGCGCAGCAACGCCGTGACATCCGGTCCCGACTCGGCGGGACCGCCGTCGCCACCGGCCCAGTGCCCGGTCCCCCGTGCCATCGCCTGCGCCCGCAGCGACCGGACGTCCAGCTTGCGGCCGGGACCGATCGTGTCGGTGAGCGCGATCAGCAGGTTCTCGGTGCCGACGAAGCCGAACTCCAGCCGGAACGCCCGCTGCACGGCCGCGGCCAGCACTTTCACGACCTGCGGGGAAGGAGTGGGGGTCATGCCGGCAACGCTAGGCAGCGGCGGGGGTGGTGCGCCTCTGCCGACCGGCCACCCGGGACGGCCGGTCGGCCACGGAGATCGGGCCGGTCAGCGGGCAACCGGTCCGGGGAAGGTCAGCCCGTCGCGCGTTCGCGACGGCGGCGGGTCAGCTCGTCCTCGGTCAGCGGCGCGATCTCGACGCCGTCCGCGCGCTCGGCCGGGAACTCGTGGATGGTCCCGCTGATCTCGCGCATCGCACCGCTCACCGCGATGCCGAACACGCCCTGGCCGCCCTGCAGCAGGTCGACGACCTCTTCCGGCGACGTGCACTCGTAGACGGTCGTGCCGTCGGAGAAGAGCGTGATCTTCGCCAGGTCCTGGACGCCGCGGCGGCGCAGGTGGTCGACGGCGACCCTGATGTTCTGCAGCGAGACCCCGGTGTCCAGCAGCCGCTTCACGACTTTCAGGACCAGGATGTCCTTGAACGAGTACAGCCGCTGGCTGCCCGAGCCGTGCGCCATCCGCACCGTCGGGGCGACGAGCCCGGTCCTGGCCCAGTAGTCGAGCTGCCGGTAGGTGATGCCCGCGACCTGACACGCGGCGGGACCCCGGTACCCGACTAGCTCGTCCGGCAGCGAGGAGTCCGGGAACAGCTCGCCCTGCTGCCCGGATCCGGCCCTCAAGGGCGCTTCCTCGACCACGCCTGCCTCCCCTCGAGAACGGCCACGAAACTCGATGGCCGTCAAGCCGCCGCGTCAGCTCTCGCGAACCGGCGACGTCCACTCGAGTTCGACGGTAGGACCGCTCCGAGGGCAGGTCAACGCGACGCGCGGGGAGGATCGACCCTCAACCTCAAGTAGAGAGTCACGGCGTCACCCGAAGTAGGACGTTCAGGTGACGTTTAGTGATCGTTTAGCCGTCCGATTGTGCGGAAAGTAGCCCGATGGGGCGACACGCCGACGGAGGACGACGGCGTCGAGCGAGACGAAGAGCGACAGGCACCACAACCCGGATGCCTGCGCCCGGCCGTGCTCCTACGTGTCCGCTCCCCTGAAGTCCTCGGGCGAAACCGAGTCGAGGAACTCGCGGAACTTCTCCACCTCGTCCTCCTGCTCGTCCGGGATGATCAGGCCCGCCTCGGCGAGCACCGACTCCTCGGCGTGGATCGGCACTCCCACGCGCAGCGCCAGCGCCACGGAGTCCGAGGGCCGTGCGGACACCCGCACGTCGCCGTCGAACACGAGCTCGGCGAAGAACGTGCCCTCCTGGAGATCGGTGATCCGCACCTGCTCGAGGTTGCGGCCCAGCGCTCCGATGACGTCCTTGAGGAGGTCGTGCGTCAGCGGCCTGGCCGGCCGGACGCCCTGCTGCTCGAGTGCGATGGCCGTGGCCTCGACGCTGCCGATCCAGATCGGCAGGTACCGCTCACCCTCGGTTTCCCGGAGCAGGAGGATCGGCTGGTTCTGGGGCAGCTCCACCCGGACGCCCACGACGCGCATCTCACTCATCGGGTCTCGCCTCCCTCTGACTCGTTGGGGAGTACCCGGCTCACTCCGAGCATCCCCCGGCGTATGCGTTCGACGCTACCCGCCAAGCGGGCCGTGTGCTCAATCGTTGCGGGTTGAACGTGATCAAGACGATTGACGCAGACCCGCTCTCACCAACAACGCGTGCAACGAGGTGAAGAGGTCAGCCAATTCCCGGACCGTCTCGGGATCCGAGAACGACTTCAGCGCGACGACCTCGTGGTCCGCTGCAGCGCGGACCGCGCGCAGGTGCTCGCGCTCGACGCCGAGCCCGGTCATCGTCCGGATCGTGCGGAGCGCGGTGATGTCGTCGGTGGTGAACCGGCCACCGGGGCCGGGGCGCAGCAGACCGTCGCGTTCCAGCTGCGTCAGCTGGTCGGCGCTCATCCCGGTCCTCGCCAGCAGGTCCGCGCGCGACACGGAGCCCGAGTCCACCGGGGCGGAGTCGAGCTGGTCGCGGATGACCTTGAGCGGCAGGTACCTGTCGCGCTGCGCGGACAGCACGAACCGCAGCCTCTCGACGTCCGCCGGGCTGAACTGGCGGTAGCCGGAGGCGGTGCGTGCCGGGCGGACCAGCCCCTCCGCTTCCAGGAAGCGGATCTTGGAGATGGTCACGTCGGGGAACTCGGGGCGAAGCCGTTCGAGCACCGCCCCGATGCTCAGCACCCCGCGCTGTGGCCGCCCGGCCGTCACGCGTCAGGCTCCCGCGGAGCCAGGACCCGTCAGGAAGACGAGGCGGAACTTGCCGATCTGGACCTCGTCGCCGTTCGCGAGGACGGCCTGGTCGACCGGCTCGCGGTTGACGTAGGTGCCGTTGAGGCTGCCGACGTCGATGACGACGAACTCGCCGCTCTCCCGGCGGAACTCGGCGTGCCGGCGCGAGACCGTCACGTCGTCCAGGAAGATGTCGCTGTCGGGGTGGCGCCCTGCGCTCGTCGTGTCGCGGTCCAGCAGGAACCGGGATCCGGCGTTCGGGCCGCGCTTCACCACGAGCAGCGCGGAACCGGCGGGAAGGGCGTCAACACCGGCAACGGCCGGCTCCTGGGCGGGTGCCTCGGCGCCGCCCTCCATCTCCTGGAGGAAGTCCGCCCGGAAGACGGAGGTCCGCTCCGGGGACTGCTCCGGCGGAACGCCTGGGCCGTCGTTCGTGCTCACCTGAGCTCTCCTCCTGCTGCTGGATCCGTCACTTCCGGTAAAACTTATCGCGTCCGAGTCGCCACCCTCAGCGCGGCTCCCCTTCCGGCCGAAGATCCGGCGAAAGATCGACGTCACTCCTTCTCCACCAACGCCTTGTACCCGTCGGCGTCCAGCAGGCCCTCCAGCGCGTCGGAGTCGCTCACGCGGAGCTCGACCATCCAGCCCTCGCCGTAGGGGTCGGTGTTCACCGAGTCCGGTGCCTGCACCAACGCGTCGTTGATGGCGACGACCTCGCCGTCGAGCGGGGAGTAGAGGTCGGAAACGCTCTTGGTGGACTCGACCTCCCCGAACGTGTCGCCCGCGGAGACGGTGTGGCCCACCTCGGGCAGTTGGACGAAGACGACGTCACCGAGCTGTTCCTGGGCGTAGTCGGTGATGCCGACGCGCACGGTGTTCTCGCCTGTGCTGGCGACCCACTCGTGCTCCTCGGTGTAACGAAGCTCCTCGGGAATCAACTGACTGCGCTCCTCGTGCTCAACCTGTATGGGGTGATCTTTTCACGCGACCGTGCGAGGTGTGACCCGCAGGGCCAGGAAGAACTGGTAGACGTACAGCAGCGCCGACCACAGGTAGAGCGCTCCGCCCCAGGCCGTGAACGCGTAGGCGAACGGCAGGGCGACCTGAGCCCAGCCGGAGTCGCCCTGCGCGAGCAGCAGCAGGGGGAACGCGTAGAGCAGGTTGAAGGTCGCGGCCTTGCCCAGGTAGGTGACCTCGAACGTGCCCCAGCCCCGCTGCCGCAGGACCAGCAGGCACAGGCCGACGACGACCTCGCGGCCGACCAGCACGAGGGCGACCCAGAGCGGGACGATGTCCCTGATCACGAACGCCAGCAGCGTGCAGAACACGTAGAGCCGGTCGGCGGCGGGGTCGAGCAGCGCGCCGAGGTTGCTCATCTGGTCGAGCCACCGGGCGAGCTTGCCGTCCAGCCAGTCGGACAGCCCCGCGAAGACGAGGACGAGCAGCGCCCAGCCGTCCGCGCGGGGTCCGAGCAGCAGGTACAGGAAGAGCGGAACACCGGCCAGCCGCAGCACGCTGAGCAGGTTCGGAATCGTCAGCAGGCGATCAGCCGGATCACGCACACCCGCACTCTAAACGAGTGACTGCGCACGGGCTGCCGGATGGCGTCACGGCACGCGGTGCGTCTGGTCGCGGGGGCGGCGCGGAGGCGTTCGTCTTTCGGGTGGATCAGGCTGTGCGGGTGAACGTCCAGCCGCGGCGCTGCATCTCGGCGCCGGTGATGGCGTGCGGGCGGCCGCGGTCGTCGCGCCCCACCCAGCGGGCGCGGAAACCCTCGAGCACGTAGGCGTGACCCCTGCTCCACACGACGCTGCACGGCGTGGTGGGCAGCTGCGCGGTCTGCAGTGGCTGGGGTTCCATGACGGTGGTCATCTCGGTCCTTCCGTGACACCAGGGATGTCGTGAACCGGGGCTCCGGCGTTATCCCTGTGAACGAATTCTGGCCGACTGTGGTTCAGAACACGTGTCCTGTTTGGGTCCTTAGCGTTAACTGGACCAATCGGCGCGCCGAGCTGTTCGGGCCCGAAGCGCGGGAGAAGATCGTGTGATTGCCTGTGCAACCGTTCGTCGTGCGACGACGACCGCACGGCGTCCACTCGGGATCGGCCGGGCTTAACCTCGTCGCGTGAACCAGGTGAAATTCGGACCAGAGCTCCTGTCCCGGCTGCTGGACCACCTGTGCTCACAGCTGCCCGGCTGTGAGGGGGTGGGCCTGAGCACGTGGCCGGAGGGCGTCCTCGTGCAGGCCGTCGGGGTCGCCGCCGAGCTGGACCAAGCCCAGCTGGACAGCGGCGACGGGCCGCTCGTCGAGGCCTCCCGCGACGAACGGCAGGTGTCGGGGCGCGTCGGCGGCAAGGAAGTCCTGGCGGTGCCGGGCAGCTGGGGCGACAGCGGCCCCGTCGTCCTCACCGTCTACCTGGCGCACGCTCCCCGGCTGGAGGACCTCAAGGTCGTCGAGGAGGTCGAGCCGCTCGTCGCGACCGCGGCCGCCGTCCTCGAGTTCTGCGCCGGCGAGGTGCTGCGGGCCGACGAGATGGTGCGGATGGTGCAGCACCGCCGGTACATCGAGCAGGCGAAGGGCCTGGTCATGGGAGCGCGGGGCGGACCGCCCGGCGAGGCCTTCGAGCTGCTGGTGCGGGCGAGCCAGCGCGCCAACGTGAAGCTGCGGGACGTGGCCACGGCGCTGGTGCTGGTGGTCGGCGGGGAGCTGGAGGAAGGGCCCGGTGAGGCCGCCTCTCCCCCGCCTGTCGCCTTCGACACGGCGCGAAGACTTTGGGAGGCTCTGCACGTTTGAGCCAACCATTGTCCGGGTACTGGTGGCTCGACCTGTCCTGTCGAGCGGTTCCTCCCGTACGGTGGGGCCGCAGCGGTTGAGCCAGCAGCCGCACCGGGGCCGCTGCTGTGGCGGCTCCCTGTTTGTGAGAGGGAGTACATCAGTGACTGTGCAGGACCCGCGAGCGGAGCAGACGATCGAGCTGTCGGTTCGGCAGCCGGCGCCCGGTGTCACGGTGCTCGCCGTGTCCGGTGAGGTCGACATGGTGTCCGCGCCCACGTTGCGCGACGCTCTCGTGAACGGCCTCGGCGACGGCGGCACCTTCATCATCGACATGACCGGCGTGACGTTCCTCGGCTCCGCCGGACTGGCCGTGCTGGTCGAGGCCGCGCGCCTGGCCCAGAAGGCCGGGACGGCGCTCAAGGTCGTCGCGACCGCGCGTGCCGTGACGCGCCCGCTGGAGGCGACCGGACTCGGCGAGGTGCTCAGTGTGAGCGACTCCGTGGACTCCGCCCTGGGCGGCTGACACGACGACGGCGGACGGCACCGGGCTATCCCGTCCGGACCACGAGGCGGTTCCCCGCCGCTCTGAGGGCCTCGGCGACCTGGCGGAGGGCCGGCTCCAGCCCGCCCGTCTCCGCACCGATCCCGGTGAGGTCGACGGTCAACGGCACGGTGCCGCCCCGCGCGGCCGTGGTGAGGACCCGCCGCAACGACGGGCAGGCCTCCACGGGCACGTTCCCGCGCACCACCGCCACAACGCCGGA
>NZ_DASVFL010000373.1:0-11149 GCF_036380075.1 Lentzea sp.
CTGACCGCGACCCGGTTCGTCGCCTGCCCCGAGGGCGGCCGGATGTACCGCACCGGCGACCTCGTCCGCTGGCTCCCCGACGGGCGGCTCGCGTTCCACGGCCGCGCCGACCAGCAGGTGCAGCTGCGCGGCCTGCGGATCGAGACCGGCGAGGTCGAGGCGGCGCTGTGCGGCCTGCCCGAGATCGGCCAGGCGGCCGTGGTCGTCCGCGACGACCGGCTGGTCGCCTACCTCGTCGCACCGGACGGCGTCGACGCGGCGGCCGTGCGACGCCGGCTGGCCGGGTTCCTGCCCCGGTACATGGTCCCCGAGGCGTTCGTCGTGCTGCCCGCCCTGCCGTTGACCCCCAACGACAAGCTGGACCGGCGCGCGTTGCCCGCACCGGACCGGGTGTTCGCCGAGGCACGGCCACCCGCCACGCCGCTGGAGGCGACGCTCTGCGCGTTGTTCGCCGAGGTGCTCGGCCTGGACTCGGTCGGACCGGACGACGGGTTCTTCGACCTCGGCGGGCACTCGCTGCTGGCGGCCAAGCTCGTGTCGCGGATCCGCGCGGAACTGGGCGTGCGGCCGGAGCTGCGGCTGCTGTTCGACGCGCCCACCCCGGCGGGCCTGGCCGACCGGCTGGGCACCGCGGCCGCGGGCGACCCGCTCGACGTGCTGATCCCGTTGCGCACGGGCGGCGACCTCGCACCGGTGTTCTGCGTCCATCCCGGCGCCGGCATCGGCTGGGAGTACTTCGGCCTGCTGCCGCACCTCGACCCGCGCCGCCCGGTCTACGCGCTCCAGGCGCGCGGGCTCACCGACCCGTCGGCGATGCCGCGGACGGTCGAGGAGATGGCCGCCGACTACCTGGACCAGATCCGCGCCGTCCGCCCGGAGGGGCCGTACCACCTGCTCGGCTGGTCGTTCGGCGCGGTGGTCGCCCACGCGATGGCGCTGCTGCTGCCCCCGTCCGACGTCGGGATGCTCGCGCTGCTGGACGGCTACCCCGAGACCGAGGTGGCCGAGCCGGTCTCACCCGACGACCCGGACCTGCTCACCCCGCTGCTGGAGTCCCTCGGCTACGAGCTGGACCGGCCGGTCCGCTCACGCGCCGAGTTCGACGAGGTCGTCCGCGCGCACGCCGGTCCGCTCGCGGGCTTCACCCAGGCCGCGCTGCCCGAGGTGTTCGCGTCGAACGTGAACCTCCACAACGTCCACCGCCCGGCACCCCTGGCGGCCGACGCGCACATCTTCCACGCCGTGCAAGGAAAAACCCCGGCCGACCCGACCCCGGACTCGTGGCTGCCGCACATCACCGGCCACGTCGAGGTCCACCGGGTCGACAGCACCCACGGCGGCCTGACCGCCGCGACACCCCTGGCGTCCATCGGCGCCGTCCTGTCCGCCCACCTGTCCCGTGAGGAGCACCGCTCATGACCGCCACGCTGCAGACCACCGCCCACGTCACCTCCGTCCACCGCTACTACGAGCTCGTCGACGCCGGCGACGTGGCGGGCCTGGTCTCGATGTTCAGCCAGGACGCCACCTACCGCCGCCCCGGCTACGAGCCCATGGTCGGCCACCAGGAGATGAGCGCCTTCTACGGCGGCGCCCGCGTGATCCGCGAGGGCCGCCACACCGTCGAGAAGGTCGTGGAGGGCGAGGAGGAGGTCGCCGTCTACGGGACGTTCGCGGGCGTCCTGCACGACGGCCGCAACGTGGACCTGAGGTTCTCGGACTTCTTCGAGTTCGCCGCGGACGGCCACTTCTCCCGCCGCGACACGTTCTTCTTCGCACCGCTGGTGTGACCCCGACCCGTGCCCGCCGACGGTCGACGCCGGCGGGCACAGGTCGGTGGGCGTCACCGGGGCGCCGGGGCCAGGGGGTCCGGAGTCCGCGCCGCGGGAGCCGGAGCGCTGGTGACTGGCAGCTTCATCCGCCCGTCACCGCGCAGGTAGCGTTCCTCGACCGGCGGCAGCGGCTTCTCCGGCAGGTCCGCGTGGACCTTCGTCATCGTGTCGAACCACGTCGCCGCGGGGACGGTGCCGCCGTAGATGTTGCCCTCGGAGCACAACCGGGGCGGTCCGGCGCCGACGCAGATGCCCTGGGGCGACGTGCTGTCGTTGAACACCTGGACGGCGCCGGCGTAGTCCGGCGTCGCGCCCAGGTAAGCGGCGGACTTGTACTCCTCGGTCGTGCCGGTCTTGCCCATCATCGGCCGCGTCCAGCCCGCCTTGCGCGCGGTGTAGGCCGCGGTGCCCATGCCCTTGCTGTCCTCGCTGAGGCCGTTCGCGAGCGCGTTCGCCAGGGCTTCCGGCACGGCCTGCTCGCACGGCGGCTGCTTCAGCTCGACGGGGTTGCCGTCGTGGTCGAGGACCCTGCGCACCGGCGTGGGCTCGCACCACGTGCCGCCGCTGATGACCGTCGCCGCGACGTTCGCCAGTTCCAGGGTGCTCGACGGCGCCGGGCCGAGGGTGAACGACGCGTTGCCGTTCGCCTTGTAGTACTCGGTCTGGGAGACGCGGAGCTCCCTGTCGCCCTGCGGGTCCGGTGTCGTGCCCGCGATGTTCGTGGCCATCGTCCTGCGCATGCCCAGCCGCGAGGCCATGTCCACCACCGCGTCCAGCCCCGCCTTCTCCTCCAGGATCACGAACGCCGTGTTGGGGGAGGTGGCGAGCGCCTGCCGCAACGGCATCTGCGGCGGGTAGTTGGTGTTGTGGTTGGCCAGGCAGTACCAGTGGGTGTTCGGCTCGCCGGTGGGCGGGCAGGACGTGGCGCCGCCCTTGAAGACCTTCGACGTGTAGGTGTTGGGGGAGGGGATGACCGTGTCGACGCCGATGCCCTTCTCCAGGGCGGCGGCGGTGGTGAAGACCTTGTAGACCGACCCGGTGCCGAACTTGTTCTCCACCCCGCTGGGCAGGTCGAACTGGGTCTGGAACTTCTCCTTGTCCAGGCCGTAGTCGCGGTTGGCCACCAGCGCCACGACCTCGTGCCGGTCCTTGCCGGGCCGCACGACGGCCATCGTGTTCGCCACGCCGGGCGTGTTCTTCGGCGCCTGCGCCTCGACGGCCTGCTTGGCGTAGTCGGTGATCTTCGGGTCGAGCGTGGTCTCGATCCGATAGCCGCCGACCTTCAGCTCGTCGAGGGTGAAGCCCAGCTCCTGCAGGTGCTGCACCAGGAACGAGCAGAAGAACCCGTACGACGTCCCGGCGCCGACGCAGCCGGTCTGAAGTGGACGGACGGGTTCGCTGAGGCCGAGCGGCGCGGCCTTGTGGCGGTCCGCTTCCTCCTGCGACAGCTTCCCGTCCACGACCATCGCGTCGATCACCAGGTTGCGGCGCTCGACCGCCTTGTCCGGCCGCGCCTCGGGGTCCAGGGCGGTGGGGCTGTTCACCATGCCCGCGAGCGTCGCGGCCTGCGTGACGGTCAGCTTGTCCGGCGTCGTCTCGAAGTACGCCTGCGCGGCGGCGGCGACGCCGAAGATCGTCGAGCCGAACGGCACCAGGTCGAGGTAACGGCTGAGGATCTCCTCCTTGTCCAGCGCCGTCTCCAGGCCGACCGCGAGGCGCGCCTCGCGCAGCTTGCGGCTGATGCTCTGCTCCTGCGCGGCGCCCTGGGCGCCCTTGTCGTTGCGGGCGACCACGTGCACGAGGTAGTTCTTCACGTACTGCTGGGTGAGCGTGGACGCGCCCTGCTGCACCTCGCCGCTGGAGTTGTTGCGCGCCAACGCCCTCAGGGTCGCGAACCAGTCGACGCCGTGGTGGTCGTGGAACCGGCGGTCCTCGATCGCCAGCAACGCGTCCTTCATGTGCGGCGAGATCCTGTCCGGTGGCGTCCGCACCCGGTACTGGTCGTACAGGTGCGCGATGGGCGCGCCGTCCCTGTCCGTCACCGTCGTCATCAACGGCGGTTCGGTCTTGAGCATCATCGCCAGCGTCGACTTCACCTGGTCGCTGAGCTTGTTGGAGAAAGCGCCCAGCGACACCGTCACGGGAAGGAGGAGCCCGGCGACGAGGAGGCCGGCGAGCAGGCAGTAGCCGGTCAGCTTCGGCACGCAGCGCGAGATCTTCTTGCGGTCCAAGGTGGACTCCCCTCCTCAAGCGGCTTTCGACGGTTACCCGCCGAAGCGGCGATCAGGCGACCTCATCGAATGAACCCCCACCGGGATTCCGTCACCTGGAGTGCGGGAACACCGCCCTCATCACCCCGTCGTGTCAACAAATCGGTGTCCGGTTTTTCCGTTCCCGCGACGGGTAGCTGGCCAGCAGAACCATTCACGCACGGGGAGGAAACCCAATGCTGACGCGCTCACGTGCCGGCCGTCTCGTCATCAGCTCCGCTGCGATCGCGTTGGTCGTGAGCGCTCTGGGCCCGGTCACCGCCGAGGCGGAGGAAGGCTCGGAGGACCACTCCGCGGGTTCGCAGATCGCCAAGCACGAGGGGACGGGGGAGATGCTGCTGAGCCCACCGGGCCTGGAGGTGGGGAGGGTCGACGGCATCGACGTCAGCAGCCACCAGGGCGCCGTCGACTGGGGACACTGGTGGCGCTCGGGAAAGCGCTTCGCCTACGTCAAGGCCACCGAGGGCACCAACTACCGGAACCCGAACTTCACCCAGCAGTACAACGGGTCCGCGGGCGTCGGCATGACCAGGGGCTCCTACCACTTCGCCCTGCCGGACAGGTCCGACGGCGCCACCCAGGCGCGGTTCTTCGTGGCCAACGGCGGCGGCTGGTCCAAGGACGGCCGGACGCTGCCGGGCACGCTCGACATCGAGTACAACCCGTACGGCGAGACCTGCTACGGCATGACCGCCGGCGCGATGGTCGGCTGGATCCGCGGCTTCAGCGACACCTACCACGGGCTCACCGGGCGCTGGCCGGTGATCTACACCTCCACGCAGTGGTGGGACCGGTGCACCGGCCGCGCCGGCGACTTCAGCTCCACGAACCCGTTGTGGCTCGCCCGGTACGCGGCCGGCGTGGGACCGATGCCGTTCCAGTGGCCCTTCCACACGATCTGGCAGTACACGTCGTCCCCGATCGACCAGAACGTGTTCAACGGCGGCGCCGACCGGCTGGCCGCCCTGGCATCGGGATGACCGGTGCTCGCCCCGGCCCGCAGGGCGGAGCTCGTCCTGCTCGTCTTCCTCGCCGCGGTGTTCGCCGTGTCGGCGACCGTGGTGATCGGCTCGTTCGTCCACATCGAACACGCGGGCCTCACCGTCGAGGGCGTCGAGGACGGTGCGGTCCTGGCGGAGGCGGACGTGCCGGACATCAGCGTCACGGCGGACGACCCGGAGGTCCTCGACCAGGTGGAGGTCCTCCTCGACGACTCCGCGGTCGCCACGCGCCGCGACCGGAACCGGTTGACGCTGCGGGACTTCCGCCTCACCGAAGGAAGCCACACGCTGCTCGCCCGCGTCCGCAACGCGACCCCGCTGCTGCTGGACGCCAAGGTGGAACACGTCTTCACCGTCACTCGATGCGGTTCATCTCCGTGACCCCGGCCTGGTCCGCGACCACGCGGGTACCAGCCGGTCGACCGCTCGACCCGCATTCCAGGAGGACGACATGAAAACGAGGACCACCGCGCTGGCCGCGTTGCTCACCGCCATTCCGCTGGTGCTCGCCCCCACCGCCGCCAACGCGGTCGCGTGCCTCGGAAACCTCAGCGACACCGTCGGGACGCTCGCGAAGATCACGCGCGAGGAGTTCCTGTCCCGCGTCTGCGCCGCACAGCTCCAACCTGGAACACGGCAGGCGGACGTGGCGCAGCTCAAGGACGTCGTCCTCCCGGAAGCGGTGGCGGGCCTCGGAGGAATGGAACAGATCTACGAACGCGGAAAGCCCCTTCTCGACCGCGTTGCCGAGAAGTGCTATTCGCCGGACGACTACTGCAGTCCCGCCGCCGTCGGCCGCACCACCCGCTGCGTGCGGGACGAACTGCCCGGCATGGCCATGAACACGCTCGGGCCGGACGTGCTCATGGCGAGCTGCGAGGGGCTGAAAGCCGCTGCCGCGACGGATCCGCAGGCTCTGCGGGAACGCGCCCGCGTCGCCGCCGAGTCGTACATCGGTTTTCTGAGGAGTGAGCGGGGCTGATCGAAGCCACCACGCGGGCGCGCCGAACTCGGGTTCGGTGCGCCCGCGTCGTTTTGGCGTCGTTTTGTCGCCCCGATGACAGTCCGTGAGGAATTCACTGGAAAAGGTGCTTACCCGGTACTCGATGACTGATCGGGAATCGCACGGGTACTGCCAGCTTCGACACCTCCGCCCACGTTCAGGAAAGGACACGGGCAATGGATTTCGACGAACTCCTGGACGAGGGCCCATCCGCGTTCAGGACCCGCTGGCTCGGCTACGACCGCAACCAGGTCGACGAGGAGTACGCGCGGCTGGAGTCGCTGCTGGAGACCGCGTGCGCCGACCGCGACGCCGCCCTCGCCAGGGCGGAGGACCTGGCCGCGCACCTGGAGGAAGCCCGCTCCGAGCTCGCCGAGTACCGGATGATCCACGCGGGCCACAGCAAGGACAACGCCGTCTCCGGCTGCATCCGATATCTCATGCACGTCGCGCGGCGCAAAGCGGAGGACATCGAGGCCGAGGCGCGTGCCCGCACCCAGCAGGCCGTCAGCCAGGCGGAGGAGGCCGCCGTCCGGCAGGCCCGCCTCCTCGACGAGACCGAGCAGGAGACCCAGCGCCGCCTGGCCGAGGCGAGCCGGCGGGCCCGCGAGATCGTCGGCGAGGCCCTGGAGCAGTCCCGCGCCCTGCTCGCCGACCTGACCGAACGGCAGCAGCTGCTCGACCAGTGGTGCGCGGAGATCGACACGACGCCGGAGCTGCCCGCGCCCCGGCAGGCCGAGCTCGTGCCGGTCGAGGCCGGGGAGATCGCCGAAGACACGCCGAGCGTGGCCTGATGACCGCCCTCGCACCGGAACCCGTCGGCGTCGAGGCCACCCGCGTGGTGGTCGACGTCCAGGACTGCGGCCCCGCCGGAGTCCGGTGGGCGGCCGGGTGCGCCGAGGCGCTCGGCCTCCGCCTGGTCCTGCGGGTCGCCTCGGAGCACGACGCCGTGCCCGCCGATGTCGCGGAGGTCCTCGCGGAGCTGCCGTCGTTGTCCGTCCACTGGGAACACCTCGACGACGTGGCTCCGTGGCAGGAGAGCAACCTCCTGGTGGTGTCGCGGTCCTCCGCACTCGCCGCACCACCTCTCGCGGGCCGTGATCGGCACGACGTGGTGGTCGTCGGCGGTGTGCCCGCCGCGCTGTCCGGGTGTTTCGGCGTGGTGACCGCGCTGATCGATCCCGTTGGGGCGGAGGGTGTCCTGCGCCGCGCGGTCGCTCTGTGCCGCGCACGCCGGGCCACCCGGATGCGGGTGCTGGCCCGGCCGTACTGGGCGGTGCGCGACCTGCCCGACGCGATCGCCGACGTGGTGCACGCCGCCTGCCCCGGCGTGATCGTCGAGCTCGTGCGCGAGGCCAGGTCCGTGCGGGAGGAGGCGCGCCTGTTCCCCACCGACCTGCTCGTGGTGTCCGGCCGGGAACGCGGCCCCGCGGAAGGCCTGCAACCGGCGGCGAGGGCGGCGCTGCACGAGGCGGCCTGCCCGGTGCTGTTCAGCTGTTCGTGACAGGGGAGACAACATGTCCGTCGGCAGAATCGTCCTGTACGTCTTCGCCGCGATGCTGGCCGGCGTGACGATCGGCCTGCTGAAGACCTGGCCCGCGCCCGAACCGGCGGGGCAGGACGTCGCGCAGCCGCTGCCCCCGGCGGTGGCGAGCATCTCGGTGCCGGGGTCGTCCGCACCGCCGCCGTCCTCCTCCGCCGCCTCTCCCGCGCCATCCCCGGCCCCGTCCGCCACGTCGCCCGCCAGTGCGGAGAAGCCCGCCGCGGTGTCGCCCCAGGCCGCGACCCGGCGGGGTCCCGGACCCGAGCTGCCGCCGGGCGTTCCGGTGCGCGCACAGGGCGAGGGCTGGTGGCGCACCATCGCGGGCACGACGGCCCAGTTCGGCACCGGCCGCGTGCACACCTACTCCGTCGAGGTCGAGCAGGGAGCGGTGCTGCCGAACGCGCACCAGTCGTTCGCGGCGACGGTCGACGCGGCTCTCGCGGACCGGCGCGGCTGGACCGCGGGGGGCGGCATCGCCTTCCGCCGCGTGGACGTGGAGGAGCCGGACGTGCGGATCCGGCTCACCGCGACGGAGACCGCGCGGTCCATCTGCGGGTACGAGCTGCCGTACGACACCTCCTGCTACGCCGGGGGAGTCGTCTACGTCAGCGCGCCCAGGTGGTTCCGCGGCGCCGAGTCGTTCGGCGGCGACCTGGAGGGCTACCGCAGGTACGTGGTCAACCACGAGATCGGGCACTTCCTCGGCCACGGCCACGAGTTCTGCCCCGCCGACGGCGCCCCCGCGCCCGTGATGATGCAGCAGACGTTCTCCGTCTCCAACGACGAGCTGGCCAGGATCACCGCCGCCACCCCCCAGGGTCCCGCCGTTCCCCGTGACGGCAGGACGTGCACCGCCAACCCGTGGCCCCACCCGGAGGTGACCAGGTGAAGATCGCGATGATCTCGTTGCAGGACAACCCCTTGACCGCACTGCACGAACCGGGCGCCGTCGGCCGGCGCTGGCACGTCGCCAAGCTGTCGCAGGAGCTGCACCGGCTCGGCCACGAGGTGGTCGTCTACACCCGCCGCACCGACCGCCGCCTGCCCGGCCGGTTCCGGGTCGACGAGGGCTTCGAGGTCGTGCACGTCCCGGCCGGACCGGCGGAGCGGCTCGGCCAGGACGAGGTCGTGCCCCACATCGGCGAGTTCTCGCGGTTCCTCTGCTCCCGCTGGTCGGCCGACGCCCCCGACGTCATCCACGCCCACCACTGGACCTCCGGCCTGGCCGCCGTGCTCAGCGCGCGCCGCACCGCGATCCCCGTCGTGCAGAGCTTCCACGGCGTCGCGGGCGGAGACTCCGCCGAGATCGAGCGCCTGGTGGGCCGCGGCGCGACCGGTGTGGTCGTCACCTCCGGCGAGGAGGCGGACGAGCTGTCCCGGCTGGGCGTGCGCCGGTCGCGGATCTCCGTGGTGCCCTGGGGAGTCGACACCGGCACGTTCACGCCGACCGGTCCCGCGACGGCGCGCACCGGCAGGCTCCGCGTCCTCGCCGCCGGCGACCTGACGCCGGACGACGGCATCGACGACCTCATCGTCGCGCTCACCGTGGTGAGCTGGACCGAGCTCGTGGTCGTCGGCGGCCCCGACCGCCGCCTGCTGTCCGGGAACGCGGAGTACGCGCGCCTGTCCGAGCTGGCCGCCCGGCACGCCGTCGCCGACAGGGTCAGCTTCCTCGGCCGCGTGCCGCACGCGGAGATGCCCGCGCTGATCCGGTCCTCCGACGTCGTGGCGTGCCCGCAGCGCACTCCGTCGTTCGGGCTCGTGCCGCTGGAGGCGATGGCCTGCGGCGTGCCGGTGGTCGCGTCGGCGGTCGGCGGCCTCGCCGAGTCCGTGGTGCACCAGGTGACCGGCCTGCACGTGCCACCGCACAACCCCACGCCGCTGGCACGGGCGCTGCGCGCGCTCCTCGGTGACGAGGTGCGGCGCCAGGAGCTGGGCGCGGCGGCCCAGGACCGCGTGCGCATCCGGTACGCGTGGGACCGCGTGGCGCACGACGTCGTCAGGGCGTACCAGCGGGCCACCGGCCCCGAGGTGATCACGGCCCAGCGGGCGCCGGCTCAGGCGTACGCGCGGCTGCGCCGGGCGCTCGCCGGTGAGGAGGGGACGGGGTGACGTGACCGGCGGCCGCTGAGCCCGTCGCCGGGCCCCTCACCGGCGACGACGGGAGCGGGCGGCGGGTTTCCAGGACGAACCCGCCGCCCGCGTCACCTCCCGCCGGCTCGTCTCTCCGCGGCACGGGCGACCTCGTAGCGGCTGGGCCGTCCCGCACCTCCCGGGACACCGGCGGTCCCCGACCTCGCGCGCTCGTACACCGCCACCACCTCGCGGGCGAGCCGCCGGCGCGAGTACCGGCCGAGCACGCGGTCGCGGCCGGCGATGCCGAACTGGTCGCGCAGCGTCTCGTCCTCGAGCAGCACCTTCAACGCCCGTGCCAGCCGCCGGACGTCGTGGGGCTGCACCAGCACACCGGTCACCTCCGGGACCACGACGTCGCTCAGCGCCCCGACCGCCGTGGCCACGACGGGGACACCGCAGGCCATCGCCTCCAGTGCCGCGGTGCCGTACTTCTCGGCCGGTGGCGCGCACAGCACGACGTCGGCCGATCTCAGCACCGCCGGCCGGTCCGCCCGCGCGACCTCACCACAGCCCAGCAGCTGCACGTTGTCCACTGTGGACAGGGCGGCACTGACGGCGGCGGAGGCGCTGTCGGGGAACAGGTCGCCGGTCACGACCACGCGCATCCGGCCGTCGTGGAAGTCGACGGGCCCCTTCGGGCGGAAGAGCGCCGCGTCCACCCCGCCCGGCACCACGGACACCTGCGTCCGGCGCACACCGAGCTGCCACAGCCGCGCGGCCTCGGCGGTGCTGGTCGCGACGATCCACGCCGCCTCCCGCGCGATGAGGGGCTCGGCCTCGGCGCGGTGCTCGACGTCGGTCTCGCCGAACCCGTGGTACGAGTGCACCACCGGGATCCGCAGCCGGTGCGCGCTGATCACCGACACCAGCCCGGACGTCCAGTGGTGCGTGTGCACGACGTCCGGGCGCCGGGTGCGCCACTGCTCCGCGAGGTGCTCGGCGAAGTCGCCGAGGTGCGCCACCAGCTCGTCCTCGGCGAGCGGTCTGGCAGGGCCGGCGGGAACGCGCACGACGTCGTAACCCGCGGTGCCGGCGACGTTTTCCGGCGATGTGGAATCGTCGCGCCGGGTGTACACGACCACGTCGTGACCCGCGGCGCTCAATCCCGCGCACAGCTCCGCCACGTGCGCACTCTGTCCCGCGCTCCCAATGAGCGGACATGCCTGTACGGACACCATTGCAATTTGCATTCGCCTGGTTGCATCCTCGGTCTCGGGTGATTCCGAGCTGCCGGCTCAACTCGACCATTCCGGTGATGAGTGGTCGACCGTATTGCCTGCTGCCGAGGTGGACAAGCGCTGACCTGCGCGGGAAATGCTTGCGGTGTCACCGACCTGCGGTTCGGCCGTCCGGCCTCCTCGGGA
>NZ_DASVFL010000374.1:0-5669 GCF_036380075.1 Lentzea sp.
GCCGGGCCACGATCGGCGTGTTCGCCGGCCTGCAGGTGCTCGACAGCGTCGACGGGTCGATGCTCGTGGTCTTCGCGCCGGAGATCAGCCGCTCGCTCGGCATCGGCACGGAGGTCATGGCCACCCTCGCCGCCCTGACCGGGATGATGGTCGCGGTCGCCGCCCTGCCACTGGGCCTGCTGGGAGACCGGCACCGCCGCACGACCATCGCCGGTATCGCCACGCTGATCTGGGCGGCGGCGGCCGGACTGCTCGGCATGGTCCAGAACCTCTGGCAGGCGGTCGTGCTCCGCGTCGTCGCCGGTGTCGGCAAGGCGAACGAGGGACCGATCCAGTCCTCGCTGCTCGTCGACGCCTACCCGCCCGCGGGACGCGGGCGGGTGCTCGGCCTGCACCGCGGCGGCCAGCCGCTCGGCATCGTCCTCGGCCCGCTGCTGGTGGTGCTGTTCGCGGCGGTGATCCCGGAGGAGAACGAGCCGTGGCGCTGGGCCTTCGGGTTCCTCGCCGTGCCCGCACTGCTGCTGGGGCTCGCCGCGTTCCGGCTGCCGGAGCCGCCGCGCGAGCACTTCACGACCACCCCGCGCGGTGCCCTCACGCAGTTGCGCGGCATCCGCACGTTCGTCCTGGCCGCGGCGGGGCTCGGCGCGTTCGGCATGGCCATCACGACGGTCCCGACCTACCTGTCGGTCCTCCTCCAGCACCAACTCGGCCAGGGGGCGGTGGCGCGCGGGCTGATCACGTCCGCCTGCGCCGTCGGCGGCCTGGCCGGGGCGGCACTGAGCGGGTGGCTCAGCGACCGGCTGTTCCGGTTCAGCCCGAAGGGGTGCCTGTACGTGGCGGCGGCAGCGCTGACCCTGCTGGGCATCGGGTTCGCCGTGCAGGCGCACGCCCCGAACGTCGCCACCTACGTCGTCGTCGGGGTGGTCACCCAGGCCATGACCTTCGCGGGCATCGTCCCGCTGAGCCTGGTCGTCGCGGCGGTGACGCCGCACGACATCCGCGCCACCGCGTTCGCCCTGATGGGTGTCAGCATCGCGGCCGTCGGCGGGCTGGGCGGCGCGCTGGTGACCGGGGTCGCCAAGGTGCTGTGGGGTGAGCAGACGGCGATCACCGTGGTGGCACCGGCCGGAGCGGTGCTCGCGGGACTCGCGCTGGTGATGAGCGCCCGGCACGTGCGCGGCGACATCGCGCGGCTCGTACGATGACCGCTGTGAGCTCCCCAGGACACCGCCGGATCGACGAGATCGGCGACGAAAGCCGCCGCCGGATTCTGGACGCGGCCGAGGAGCTGTTCGCCGAACGCGGGTTCGACCGCACGTCCTTTGTGGACATCGCGAAGCGGTCCGGCATCAGCCGCGGCTCGATCCCGTGGCACTTCAAGAACAAGGACGGCCTCGTGATGGCCGTCGTCGAGCGGGCGGTGGAACGGATCTGGCCCGCCGAGCGCTACGAGACCGTGCCGTCGCTCACCGAGGTGTTCACCGAGAGCACTCGGCTGCTGAGCGACGGGAACTCGGCGCTGGTGTTCATGATCCTCGTCGAGGCCCTCAACGACCGGGGCGTCGTGCACGAGCACTACAAGGAGTTCATCCGGCGCCGGTGCGAGGGCATCGAGGTGTTGCTGCGCCTGCGCCGCCCGGCGGATGTCGACCCCGCCAGGGCAGCCGAGCAGGAGCGCGCCACGGCGGTGGCGCTCAACGGCGCGCTCATGGGCGTCCACCTGCAGGCGCTGGTCGATCCGGACGCCGTGGACATGGACGCCGCGCTGATCGCCATCGCGGGCATGTTCGACCGGAACATGACGGACGTCTGGCGCGACTGATCCTCTGCCCGAAAAGCCCTTCCCGGTTACCTGAACGCCTCTGATCAAGTCAGCGCGGCATCCTCACCGACTTCGCCGTCGTCTCCTCACATCGTCGGACACGTGACGAACTGAGGAGATCTCCATGGGAAAGCAAGGTCTGGGGCGGGTTCTGGCAGCGGTGGCGTTGACCGTGGCCGCGGTGTCCGCGGCAGCGGTACCCGCCGCGGCCGGTCAGGACTCGGCGCAGCGGTGCGCCGCAGGGGAAGTGGTCGTCGACCGGTTCTTCGAGGGGTACTCCCCGAGTCCTGACACCAGCAGGCTGTTCGTGCTGACGCTCAAGGGCCACGAAGGCGTGGACTGCGTGCTCAGCGGCCCGCTGGTCTACACCCGGTTCTACGACACCAACGACCAGCCGATCGACGTCCCGTTCAGCGCCAAGCCCGCGCGGCTGCCGGTCGAGTCGGTGCACGTGACCGAGGACCGCCCCGCGTTCATCTACATCTGGGCGCCGAAGACGGGCACCGGCTTCGGCTACCCGGTCGGCAGGACGGACTTCAACGCGCCGACCGCGCCGTTGACCCCGCTGAGCGTCACGTGGCCGAGGCCCGTCTACGGGCCGCTGCAGTTCACCTGGATCACGGAGGGCGTGAGTTGATCGGGTGACCACTGGTTTCCGGTAGGTGCGATCCCCCGCCCCACCGGAAACCAGACCATCTCGTCGCTCCTACGCTTCGGCCATTCCCGCCACCACGGAGTTCCGGGCCGCCCGGCGTGCGGGCAGCGCCGCGGCGACCACGGCGGCCACCACGGCCAGTGCGAGCACGCCGGCGATCTGTCCGAACGGGATCGACAGGCTGACCGGGAAGGACTCCGACCGGGCCGCGCTGACCAGCAGCCACCCGAAGCCGATCCCGAGCAGCGCCCCGGACGCCGCGCCGATCAGCGTCATCAGGATCGACTCGACGACCAGCATCTGCCGCAGCTGCCCGCGGGTGAGGCCGAGGGCGCGCAGCAGGGCCGATTCGCGGGTGCGTTCGAGCACGGAGAGCGTGAGCGTGTTCGCGATGCCGAACAGGGCGATGACCAGCGCGAGGGCCACCAGTGCCCAGACGAGCAGCAGGATCTCGTCGATCTTGTCGTTGAGGTCGGCCTTCGCCTCCGCCGCGGAGTCGAGCACCGCGAACGGCGAGGCGGCGGTGGCCCGTTCCAGATCAGCCCGCGCGGCCGCGACGTCGGCGCCGGGGACGAGTTTGACCAGGAACTTCTCGTAGCCCGCCGGAGGGTTCCGCAGCAGTGCGGTGGCCGCGGGGAACGTGACCAGGCCGGTGCCGAACTCGGTGTCCTTGATCAGCGCGACGACCCGGAAGTCCTTCCCGCCGAGGTCGAGCGTCGCTCCGACCGCGAGACCCGCCTTCGCGGCGACCTTCTCGTTCATCGCGATCTCGTCGTCCTTCAGCGGTACCAACGGCTTTCCGTCGGACGTGTCCGCGTGGATCATCGAGCCGATCGCGTCGGCCGGGTAGCCCAGCACGTAGGCGGACGGCACCCGGGACGACTTGGCCTTCGCGTAGGCCTCCGGAACCACCCTGGCGACGTTCCTCACCTTCGCGAGCTCGTCGGCGAGCTGTTGCGTCAGCGGACGTTCGTAGTTGTTCGTGGTGATCGAGTAGTCGGCCGGGTAGCGGCTGTCGACCTGGTCGCTCATGGTCTGCCTGCCGCTGCCGGCCGCGACGGACGCCATCGTGACGACGGTGACGCCGATCATCAACGCCGCGGTGGTGGCGGCGGTGCGCTTGGGGTTGCGGCCCGCGTTGGCCGAGGCGAGCTTCGCCGGGACACCGCGCAGCGGCTTGCCGAACAGGCGGTTCACCAGTGGCACGTACAGCGGGCCGAGCAGCAGGACCGCGAGCAGCAACGCCATCGCGCTGCCGCCGGTGGCGAGGATCGCGACCGTTCCGCCCGCCCTGCTCAGGCCGACGACGACTCCAGCCGTGGCGCACAGGACGAGCAGCGCCGCCGCGATGATCCGGAGCTTGCCGGTGCGGGCGACGTCGTCGGAGCTGTCTGGCTGCGACCGGAGGGCGGCGACCGGCGCGACCTTCGTGGCGCGGCGGGCCGGGAGCACGGCCGCCAGGACGGTCACCACCACACCGACGCCGAGGCCCGCGGCGACCGTCACCCACGTGAGCGGCAGGCTGATCTCCACCTCGTCACCGCGCGGGCCGCGGACCCGGCCCGCCGCCAGTTGCAGGCCGGCGGAGACGCCGAGTCCGCCGAGGATGCCGAGCACGGAGGCCACCAGGCCCATGATGACGGCTTCGGCGAGCACGCTGCGGAACACCTGACCGCGTTCCGCGCCGACGCAGCGCAGCAGCGCGAGCTCCTGGGTGCGCTGGGCGACGAGGATCGTGAAGGTGTTGTGGATGACCATGCCGGCGACGACGAGCGAGATCGCGGCGAACGCGAGCAGGAACGCCTCGAACTCCTGACCGGAACCACCGATGCGGGACAGCGCCTCCCGCGTCAGCTGCTCACCCGTCTGCACCACGTAGCCGGGACCGATGGCCCGGGAGATGTCGTCTACGAGCTGTTGTTGCGCCACACCGGGCTTTCCGGCCGCGACGATCTCGTAGATCCGTTGCTCCGGAACGACCTGGCGCAGTCCCTCCTGGGTCAGCAGCACGTGGCGGCTGCCGGACATCGAGATGCCGCTGGCACCCTGCTCGTAGGTGCCGACGATCGTGTACGGGTGCTCGGCGTTGCTCTCGTCGAGCAGTGTGAGCCGGTCACCGACCTTGAGCTTCGCGACCTGCGCGGTCTTGGCGTCGACCGCTGCCTCGTCGGCTCGGGACGGGTACCTGCCGTCCTCGACGTTGAAGTCGCGCAGCTTCTCCGTCGACGGCAGCGGCTGCACCAACGTCGAGTGCGCCTTGCCCGCCGCGTCGAGCATCATGGCCCTGCCGCGGATCCGCGCGTCCGCGCCCTCGACGTTCCGCACCCCGCGGATCCTGTCCAGGAAGTCCGCGGGGACACCGCCCTCCTGGTTCGGGCTGTTCTCCCCCATCGTTACGGCCGCGTCGACGTTGCGGGCGCTGCGGGCGAAGTTGTCCCTGGTCTGGGCCTCGACGGCGTCACCGAGCACCAGCGTGCCGGTGACGAACGCGACGCCGAGCGCGATGGCGATGCTGGACAGCACCAGCCGCGCCGTGCGGGCCCGCAGGCCCGCGAGGATGGTCTTGAGCATCTGTCTCACGCCCCCAGGTGCGTGAGGGCGTTCACGACGGATTCGGTGGTGGGCTGGTGGATCTCGCCCGCGAGCCGGCCGTCGGCCAGCAGGACGACGCGGTCGGCGTAGCTGGCGGCGACCGGGTCGTGCGTCACCATGATCACGGTCTGGCCGAGCTTGCGGACCGACATGCGCAGGAAGTCCAGGACCTCGGCGCCGCTGCGGGAGTCGAGGTTGCCGGTCGGTTCGTCGGCGAAGATCACCTCGGGGCGGGCGACCAGGGCGCGGGCGCAGGCCACGCGCTGCTGCTGGCCACCCGACAGCTCCGTCGGGCGGTGCGACAGCCGGTCGCGCAGCCCCAGCACGGTGACGATGGTGTCGAACCACTGCTGATCGGGCTTGCGGCCCGCGAGCTCCAGGCCCAGCAGGATGTTCTGCTCGGCGGTCAGCGTCGGCAGCAGGTTGAACGCCTGGAACACGAACCCGACGCGGTCACGCCGCAGCTTCGTCAGGTCCTTGTCGCCCAGCTTCGTGATCTCGGTCTGTCCGATGTGGATGGACCCGCTGTCCACGGTGTCCAGTCCCGCCAGGCAGTGCATCAGCGTGGACTTGCCGGAACCGGACGGGCCCATGATCGCG
>NZ_DASVFL010000375.1:0-20034 GCF_036380075.1 Lentzea sp.
CCTGGTTGCGCAGGCTCTCCAGCGCCTCCGCCGCCTTCTCGGGCGAGGCGTCGGCCCGCAGCGTGAGCCGGATTCCGTGGTAGATCATCAGTTCTCCTCGTGCGTCAGGGCGAGTGCCGCCCCTGCTGTGGTGGTGACGACGCCGGTCCAGGTGAAGGCGGTGGCGATGCCCTGCTGGACCAGGGGTGCGAGGACGAGCGGCGACAGGAACCGGCCGGGGAAGATCCCGGCGACCAGTCCGTTGAGCACACGGCCGCGGTGCGCGGGCGGGGCGAGGTCCGCGAGTCCCAGGGTCAGGTTCGGCACGGCCAGCCCGACCCCGCAGCCGGCGCCGAGCAGCACGAGGCTGACCGCGGTGAGCTTTCCCTTGGACAGCCTGGGGAACACGAGTGCCCCGACCGCGCCGGTGAGCGTGCTGCCGGCGACGACGACCTCGGTGACCGCCGGGCCCGCGCCCAGGTCGCGCAGCAGGAGCGGCAGCTGCGTCGGCGCCATGTAGAACACCAGCGTGGCCACCAGGGCCAGCAGGTAGATCCGTCCGGCCTGCTTCCATGGTGAGCGTGGCCGAGGCCAGGACCACCGCCCTGGCGGCGCGGGGAGGTGCGGTTCGCGTCGTCACACGACCACCTTCGCGGCGGGCGGGTGCCCTTCGCGTCGGCAGCGGCTACGTAGATCGCCGGCCTAGGCAGGCGACCGTGCGGATGCCGACGGTGGCCCAGGCGAGCACCAGAACGCCGTACAGCACGACCGCGACGCTCGTGAACATCGCCGACGGCACGCGTGCCGCGAGGGCGTTCGTGCCGGTCACCAGCGTGCCGAGCGGGAAGACGAAACTCCACCACGTCAGCGCGAACGGCAGCCCGCGCCGGGCGGTCCGCGCGGTCACCGCCGCCGCCAGCGCCACCCACAGCAGCGCGAAACCCCAGGTGGCCGTGCCGTAGAGGACACCGAACGCGGTCTGGCCCGGCAGCACCGGCACCCCGGCGAGCAGGTTCGCCGCGGTGATCGACTGGCCGAGCGGCCCGAGCACGATCCACACCGTCGGCACGGCCGACGCCGCGCCGAGCCCGTGGCGCACCAGCCGCTGCCAGATCTGCGGGACGATCACCAGCGTCGCGAACAGGCTGACGCCGAACAGCGCGTAGCAGCCGAGCACCATCGTCTGCCGTGCGGACCCCTCCAGGTGCTGGGCGAGCAGCGCCCCGGACGCGGCGGAGACCATCGGCGGCACCACGGGCATCAGCCAGCCGCCGAACGCGAGCTCACCGCTGCCGATCATCCGCAGCGGCACCAGCACCGACGTGACGAGCCCGAGCAGGGTGCCCGCCGTCCACAGCGTCCAGTCGACGGCGAGCGCGGCGGGCAGCCCGATCCAGTCGGAGCCGAGCAGCAGCGCGCCGGTGCCCACGGTCATCAACGCCATCGGTGGCGCGCCCCAGAACTGGGCCATCACGGGATCGGCGAGCTGACCGCGCACGGTCCACTTCCGCACTGCCACGACCACGAGGCAGGCGAGCAGCACGACGTCGAACGCCCAGACGGCCGTCGCGAACGGGCGCAGGCCGGGAACGGCGGCCCCGGCGGTGGCGACGATGCCGGTGCCCATCACGGAGGCGAAGAGGTTCGGGCCGAAAGGCGCCGCTCGTCGCACCTCCGGGGCACGGTGTGGTGGAGGTGCGAGAGCGGTCACGACATGACCATCCTCGTC
Organism: Lentzea sp.; assembly: GCF_036380075.1. Taxonomy (NCBI): domain Bacteria; kingdom Bacillati; phylum Actinomycetota; class Actinomycetes; order Pseudonocardiales; family Pseudonocardiaceae; genus Lentzea; species Lentzea sp. The sequence continues at coordinate 1,709 of NZ_DASVFL010000375.1, forward strand.
GCGGGGCGGGTTCGGTAGGCACCGGATGCCGATGAACGCATAGGCTGTCCCTATGCCTCTGCCGTCCAGGGTCACCGACCTGACCAGCTTCGAGCTGCTGCTGAGCGTGGCCGAGCTGGGTAGCATCGGCCGCGCGGCGAAGGCCCACGGCATGTCCCAGCCCAGCGCCAGCGAACGGCTCAGGGTGCTGGAGGCCCGCGTCGGCGTGGCACTGCTCGACCGCACGCCGCGGGGCGCCCGGCTGACCACCGAGGGCCAGCTCGTGGCCGGGTGGGCGGCGCCGGTGCTCGCACGGGCGGGCGACCTGGACGCGGGCATCACCAGCCTGCGCGCCGACCGGCACAGCCAGCTCCGCATCGCCGCGAGCCTCACCGTGGCCGAGTACCTGCTGCCGACGTGGCTCATCGCGGTGCGGTCGGTCAGCCCGGACACCGCGACGGTGCTGACGGCGGGCAACTCCGTGCACGTCGCCGAGCAGGTGCTGGCCGGCAGGGCCGACCTGGGGTTCATCGAGAACACCGACGTGCCGGCGGGATTGACCGGCCGGGTCGTGGCGCACGACGAGCTGGTGCTCGTGGTCGCGCCCGGCCACCCCTGGGCCCGGCGCCGCCGCGTCACCGCCGCGCGGGCCGCCGCCACCCCGCTGGTCAGCAGGGAGCCCGGCTCCGGCACCCGCCAGGCCTGGGAGCACGCGCTGACCGCGGCCGGCGTGACGTCGTTCGCCGGTCCGCTGCTGGAGATGTCCTCGACGACGGCGATCAGGGCGGCCGCGACCGGCGGCATCGGCCCTGCCGTGCTCAGCCGGCACGCGGTGGCCACCGACCTCGCCACCCGCGCGCTCGTCCAGGTGGAGGTGGCGGACGTGGACCTGCACCGCGCGTTGCGCGCCGTGTGGCCCGCCGGGCGGACACCCCGGGGGCCCGCCTCCGACCTGTTGACCATCGCGACGCGTAGTCTCACGAGCCGTGCCGACCGGCGGTAGCAAACAGGTTCGCGCCGCGCGCAAGCGCAAGAAGCGCATGGCCCTCGTGACCCACGACCTCACCGACGCGCAGTGGGACGCCCTGAAGACGTCGTGGGGCGGCTGCGCCTACTGCGGTGCGCCCGCGGGCTCGCTGCAGAAGGACTGCGTGCAGGCCATCTCCCGCGGCGGCCGGTACACGCTCGGCAACGTCGTGCCGGCGTGCGGCTCGTGCAACGCCAGCAAGTGCAACGCCGAGGTGACGGGCTGGCTGCGGCGCAAGAAGCTCGACGAACGCTCGTTCCTGGTGCGGCACTACGAGATCTCGGCCGACCTCACGACGAGGTTCGCCCCGGCTTAGGCGGCGTTGCGCACGGCGTTGTAGCTCTGGAAAAGCCCGTCCCAGGCCTTGCGGCACCGCGTGTTCAGCTGGTCGTCCGCACTCGCCCCGCCCGCGGCGAACCACGGTTCGCACGGCGCGATGTCGGTGAGCTGGCGGCGGACGTCGGCGAGAGCGGTCTGACCCGCGGGCGGGAGCTTCGACGACTGCCTGTCCGCCTCGTCGATCACGCCCGTCACGTCCGGCAGCACGTGCACGCAGTTGTCGGCGGGGTCGACGGGTTCGCCGCGCAGGCGGGCCACGCAGTCGGTGAGCAGCACGCCGATGGCGTCGAGCCTGGGCTGGAGGTCCGGCAGGCCCTCCGCTGCCGAGGAGGCGGAGGCCGGGGTGATCGTGGGCAGCGAGCTCGTCGACGTGCCGCACCCGGCCAGCAGCAGGAGCAGCGCGATGGCGGAGTAGCGCATGCCGGGCAGCCTAGCGAGACGGCGAGGCCGCCAGAGCCGAGGTGCTCTGGCGGCCTGCGCTTTCACCCGATCAGGTCAGGCGTTGATGTAGGACTGCACGCCGTTCGGGAACCCGAGCACCGCCGTGTCGCGGACGTCCTCGTCGACGATCGCGGACTTGCCCTTGCAGCCCGGCTCGGACCAGATCTTCACGGCACCGTCGGGCGACAGCGACTGGAAGCCGCCACGCAGGTCGGCGCACTGGGCCGACGGCTTCACGCCGGTGGCGAAGTTGGTGCCGCTGAAGTCGTCGAAGTTCTTGCCGGTGAAGAAGGTCACGGACGTCGCGGGCTTCGCGCCGGTGGCGGGAGGGGTCGGCGCCGGCGCCGGGGCCTCCGCGGGAGCGACGGCGCGTTTGCCCTCGGGGTTGATCACGAACCACTTGCCGCCGACGTTCTGGCCCTTGATGTCGCCTGCCTTCTCGTCCTTGGAGAACAGGTAGATCGGGCGGCCACCGATCGTCAGCTGCAGCCGGCCGTCCTGGCGCTTGACGACGCCGATGTTCTCCTTCTTGATGCCGGGGAAGAACACCTTGGTGCCCTTGGCGACCGTGATCGGCGGCCACGTCTTGGCGCAGTCACCGTTGCAGTTGGACACCCCGCCCTTCACCGGGTCGTCGCTGAACCAGTAGATGGTGCGGCCGTTCCCGTTGACCACAGCGGGTTCCAGCCCGCCGGCGTTCGCGACGCGGAGCTCGACCCACTTCTGCTTCACCTCGGCGGGCGCGGACTCCGGTGCGCGGTCGCCGGCGTTCTTGTCCGCCTTGTTGGAGTTCGCCGACCCCCGCAGGTAGTCCACTTCGGACTCATCTGCGGGAGCCGAGCTCTCCTGCACCTGCTTTTCCTGCGCCTGTCCCGAAACCGGCGCCGGCGAACCGGACTGCGCGGCACCCTGGCCGCAGGCCGTCAACGCGACGACACCGACCGCGAAAAGGGCAGCAACGATCCCAACTTGCTTGCGACGCATGGGGTTTCTCACTCCTGATCGGACTCAACTCAACCTGTTCCACCCCTGTCACGTACGGCCCCCTGGAAACGGTTCACCCGAGTTCGATCTGAGAGCGCGGTCACATCGCGGCGCGGCGGCACCCGGTACCCTGGAAGGGGTGAGCATCAGCCTGAGCAGCGACTTCGCCACCGCGGTCCCCGAGATGGCCGTCTCGTGGGAGGCCGTCCCGGTCGCGGAACCGGAACTCCTCGTCCTCAACGAGCCGCTCGCGCGGGAGCTCGGCCTCGACCCCGCGTGGCTGAGGGTCGACGGCCTGCCGCTCCTCGTCGGCTCCGCGGCGCCCGGTGTGGCGCAGGCGTACGCGGGCCACCAGTTCGGCGGCTACTCCCCCAGGCTCGGCGACGGCCGCGCCCTCCTGCTGGGCGAGCTGACCGACGCCGAGGGCCGGCTGCGCGACCTGCACCTCAAGGGGTCGGGCCGCACGCCGTTCGCCCGCGGCGGCGACGGGCTCGCGGCGATCGGCCCGATGCTGCGCGAGTACGTCATCAGCGAGGCCATGCACGCCCTGGGCGTCCCGACGACCCGCGCTCTCGCCGTGGTGGCCACCGGCGCGACCGTGCAGCGCGACGAGCCGCTGGCCGGCGCGGTGCTGGCGCGCGTCGCCGCCTCGCACCTGCGGGTCGGCAGCTTCCAGTACGCCCGCAACACCGGCGACGTCGACCTGCTGCGCCGCCTCGCCGACCACGCGATCGCCCGCCACCACCCCGGCAGCACCTACCTGGAGCTGTTCGACCACGTCGTGGCGGCGCAGGCGTCCCTTGTCGCGCGGTGGATGCTCGTCGGGTTCATCCACGGCGTGATGAACACGGACAACATGACGATCTCCGGCGAGACGATCGACTACGGCCCGTGCGCGTTCATGGAGGCCTACGACCCGGCGACGGTCTACAGCTCCATCGACCACCGCGGCCGGTACGCCTTCGGCAACCAGCCGATCATCGCCGAGTGGAACCTCGCCCGCCTGGCCGAGGCCCTGCTGCCGTTGTTCGACGACGACGAGGACAAGGCCGTCGCGCTGGCCATGGAGACGCTCGGCACGTTCCCCGGGCGGTTCGAACGGGCCTGGATCGGCGGCATGGGTGCGAAGCTCGGCATCTCCGGTGACGTGAAGCCGTTGCTCAAGGACCTGCTCGCGCTCATGCAGGCCGACCACGTCGACTTCACGTCGTTCTTCCGGCACCTGTCCGCCGCGGCCCGCGGCGACGCCGAGCCCGCCCGCTCGCTGTTCCTCGACCTCGCCGGCATCGACGCCTGGATCGCGCGCTGGCGCGAGCAGGACCCGGACGCCGGCGCGATGGACCGCGTCAACCCGGTCTACGTCCCCCGCAACCACCTCGTGGAGGAAGCACTGGCGGCCGGCGCCGGCGGCGACCTGACCCCTGTGCACGAGCTGCTGAAAGCGGTTACCCGGCCGTTCGACGCCCGGCCCGGTCTGGAACACTTCTCGGCTCCTGCGCCGCAGGACTTCAGCGCCACCTACCGGACCTTCTGCGGGACTTGATGAAACTGCAGCCCATCGGCCACGTCGAATCGTCGTTGCTGGACCGCGCCTCCGCCCCGAAGCAGGGCGACGAGGGCGCGCCGGACGCCTGGCTCGTCTTCGCCCCGGAGTACGCGCGCGCGATGCGCGAGCTCTCCGCGGGCCAGGACGTCCTCGTGCTCACCTGGCTGGACCGGGCGGACCGCTCGGTGCTGGCCGTGCACCCGCGCGGCGACGGCTCCCGGCCGGAGACAGGCGTGTTCTCGACGCGGTCGCCGGACCGGCCGAACCCGGTCGGGCTGCACCGCGTGACGATCCTCGGCGTGGACGGGGTGAAGGTGCGGGTCGCGCACCTCGAGGCGCTCGACGGGACGCCGATCGTGGACGTGAAGCCGGTGCTGGGCGCCGAACGCTGATTTACTGCGGGTCGCGCGGGCACCCGCCGTCCGCCTCCAGCCCGGGCACCAGGTCTGCCCGGAACGGCAGCTCCCCGCACAGCAGCCGGGGCGTCGAGGTCGTGTCGGTGTTGCCCTGCAACACCAGCACGGCCTTGTTCGACGGCAGCCGGGTGCTCGCGCTGAACCCGATGGTGCCGGTCGCACCCTGGATCGCGTTGTCCGGCCGGATGCTGCCGATGCCGGCGAGCAGCCCCTCCCGCACCCGCGCGCCGGGGTCGGTCCGGCGCACCTGCCGCACGCCCTCGGCGAGGACCTGCATCGCGTCGTAGGCGGCGGCCGAGCGGCCGTCGCCGAGCGTCTGGCACGTCTTGCGGAACACGTCGAGGTAGACCTTGTAGAACGGCACCCGTGCGCAGTCGGTCCACGCGGCGGGGCTCGCGAACGACAGGTAGTCCAGGCGCACGTTGGGGAACTGCGCCATCGTGCCCTCGAGGATGAACCGGGTCGACGAGTCGCTCGCGAGCACCGGCGGGGTGCTGCCCTGGCACCTGCTGTTCATGCCGCGCAGGAACTCCGCCAGGTACTGCGCGCGGCCCGCGTAGAACACGGCGTAGCCCGGCCGCTCCGAGGTGGGGCACGCGCCCTGGCCCAGTGAGGAGGGCGCGAGGCCCTCGTCGTCGTTCGCCACCCGGTAGGACTTGTACTGGCTGACGGTGATGCCGCGTTCGGCGAACGAGACGCGCGCGTCCTCGGCCAGGTTCTGGCTGTAGCGGTCGGTCGGATCGCCGGAGTGGAAGATCGCCACGTCGGACACGCCCAGGCGGGTCTGCGCGTAGTAGGCGGCGACCCGCGCCTCGCGCAGGTTGTTGGGGCCGACCTGGTAGTAGTACTCGTTGACGCCCGCCATGTCGTCTGCGGAGGTCAGCGTGCCGATCACGGGCAGGGCGTCGCTGCCCAACCGCTTCACGACGGACCGCGCGGTGTCCGTGCTGATCGACAGGCCGGTCACCGCGACGACGCTGCGGTCGCGCGCGGCCAGTTCGACGATCTTGTCGGCGGCGACGTCACCGGACGCCAGCCCGCGCCCACCCGGTCCCTCGCCGCCGTTGGCCAGCAGCATCCTGATCGGCACGTCGCTGGTCCGCTGCGCCACCCACACCCCGCGCAGTTCCTCGACCAGCGCGTAGAAGCTGTTGGCCGTGCGGGGAGTCAGGACGCTCAGGAACACGATGGTGATCGCGTCCGGCCGCGCCTCGGCCTTCCGGTTCTCCTCCACGATCTTGCCGTAGACGTCCTCCAGGGCGGGCCGGACGTCCGCGGGCACCCAGTCGGGGATGAAGTTCCGCACCGGATCCGCCGACACGCCGATGCACTCCTCGCCGACGCGTTGCAGCGGCGAGCGCACCGACACCGACCACCACTCGTCGCACCGGGCCCGGTTGAGGAACGGCACGGCCACCAGCGAGGCGACCACCAGCACCAGCACCAGCGGTGCCGCGAGCGCCCGGCGCAGGCGCAGCGCGGGGAGTTCCGAGAGGCCGCCGACCACACCCCGCGCCGGTTCGGTCGCGTCGGTGTCGAGCTCCAGCACCCACCTGTCGGACCGCGACAGCTGCCGCAGCCAGTCGTGGTAGCCCGCGAGCGCGTCGGCGACGTGGGTCCGCGGCACCTCGTCCGACTCGCGGGCGGCGACCACGAGCAGCGGGTCGGGACGGCTCAACGGGTTCGCGCGCCACGACTGTCCACTCCGGACTCCGCCGCGGGCCCGGCCGATCGCGTCGACCAGCCACGGGTCCGAGGACTCCACCAGCAGCCACGGGTTCCCGGTCCGCCGCCGGCCCGTTCCCCACGGGGTCCAGCGCCGGTGCGACCGCCGCAGGTCCTCCAGCAGCGCGCGCACGAGCAGGTCGCCGACCTCGTCCTCGTGCCGTTCCGCCAGGCGTTCCTTCACGACCGCGCGGGCGAGCCGGTAGAGCCCGTGCCGCGACCGCCCGCCCAGCGCCTGCTCGCCCACCCACGTGGCCGGGCGCCACAGCAGCGCCATCAGCGCGAGGCCGATCCGCGGCATCAGGCCGATCACGAGCCGGATCCACCACGGGAAGTCCTGGGCGAGGTCCTGCGCGCCGTCGGTGGTGATCCGCACGCGGCGGCGCAGGTGGTGCCGGAACTCGCGGGCGATCTCGCGTTCCTCCTCGTCGGCCTCGACGCCGGCGGGCAGGGTCAGGTCGAGCAGCCACCCGACGAGCGCGTAGTGCGGGAACCGCAACCGGGCGGCGCCCCGCACGTCCCCGGAGAGCTGGCCGACGACGTCGTCGAGCAGCCGCCGTCGCGGCTGGCCGCCCTGGACGTGGGCGAACGCGACCCGGCGTCCCCGCGCGGTGGCGGGCCGGTTGGCCAGGGCTTCGAGGGGGCTCTCCACGCCGGGCGGGCGGCGCAGCACGACGATCGGCAGCGGCACGTCGCGCGCGGGCCAGCGGGGACGGGTGGCGAGGCGGTCCAGCAACCGGACGAGCTCGAGCGCGCCGGTGAACTGCAGGCCGCGGGTCTGCTCGGAGCCGAGGAACCAGTCGTGTGAGGTCGTCCTGGACAGCGCCATGTTCCCCGCCCGTTCTGCCGGTCCCAAACGGAATCTCGACGGATTGTCGGGCAGAACGGGCGGCGCATTAGCGGAAATCGCTGTATTCGAGCCGGGTGAGAATGCGGTGATCCCGGCGGGATCATCGGGTACCCGGTGGTCATGAGCCAGCCAGTACCGCCTCCAGGACAGCCCCCGACCACCCCGGGACCGGACCAGCCGCGACCGCCGGGCCCGGACACCGACCCGCTGACGCCGCCCGGACCGGACCCGGACCCGTTGCGGCCTCCCGGCCCCGACCCGGACCCGATCCCTCCCTCGCCTGAGCCGCTCTAGCGACACGGCGGTTTGGGAGGCTGTCGCACGGGGTACCAGCCGCGTGCGACAGCCGACCGAACGTGGGGAGCGCGCCATGCTCAGCAGTCAGGAACACCAGCGGCTCGCCGACATCGAGCAGCACTTCCGCGCCGCCGACCCCGACCTCGCCCGCCTGCTGAGCGCCGGTCCCCACGCCCAGCGGATCCGCCGTCAGCTCGCCGCGGCCCTCGTCTCCGTGATCGCGGGCGTGCTGCTCGTCGCACTGGGCGTGCTGATCCTGAGCTGACCGTTCGGTGGCGCGTCGGCGCGGTTCCAGCGCATCCGCGACCACGGCAGGTCCATGTCCTCCAGCGTGCTGATCTGCCGCGGCACCAGGTCCTCCGGCGCCATCGCCTCGGCGTGCCGGGAGTAGGCGGCGTCGACGTAGCGGTGCCCGGTGTCCGGCGCGAGCACCACGACCTGCCGGTCGGGGTCCAGGCGCTGCTCCCACCGCGCGGCCAGGTAGGCCGCTCCCGCCGACAGGCCGGCGAAGATGGCGTGCTCGCGCAGCAGGGCCACGCCGCCCGTCAGCGCCGCGTCGAAACCGAACCAGTGCACGGTGTCGTAGAGCGCGTGGTCGACGTTGCCGAACGGGATCGAGCTGCCGATCCCGGCGATGATGATCTCCGGGTCGTGCACGTGCTCGCTGCCGAACGTGACGCTGTCGAACGGCTGCACGCCCACGAGCTCCACGTCCGGGTCGGTCTCGCGCAGGAACCTGGTCAGGGCTCCTGTCGACGCGCCGGTGCCGACCCCGCCGACGACGCTCAGCCGCGAGCAGTCGGCGTGCTCGCGCACCAGGTCGGCGATCGGCCGGTAGCCGCGGTAGTGGACGTCGTCGTGGTACTGGCGCATCCAGTGGTGCCGCGGGTGGTCGCGCAGGATCTCCCGCACCCGCGCCACCCGGCGGCTCTGGTCGAGCTTGAGGCTCGCCGACGGCGGCATCGGCTCGACGGTCGCGCCGAGGATCTCCAGCTGGGTGCGCAGGGTCGTGTCCACGGTCGTCGAGGCGACGATGTGGCAGTGCAGGCCGTAGCGGTGGCACGCGAGCGCCAGCGCGTGGGCGTAGATGCCGCTGGAGCTGTCGACCAGCGTGTCCCCGTGCGCGATCGTGCCGCGTTCGAGGAGGAACCGGACGGCTTCGAGGGCGGAGGCGACCTTCATGGTCTCGAAGCGCAGGCAGAGGGTGTGGGAGTCGAGGCGTACCAGGGCGGGGCGGCTGAGCGCGTCGGCGATGTGGTGGTCCACGTCTTCTCTCATGCTCGGTAGCGGTACAGCGCTGTCTCGTCGGCGCTGAACTGGGAGAACGGGAACGGCTCCGCGGACAGGGCGGTGACGCCGCTGCCGAGGAAGTGGCGGGCGACGGCACTGGCGGTCTGGGCGTAGACGACCAGCGGCACGTCCCGCTCGCGGCAGGCGCGCAGGATCTCGTCGAACGTGCCGTTGCCGACGGTCATGCCGGTCGCGACGACGGCGTCCGCGACGCCCAGGACGTCCCGCATGTCCGGCGTCACCGGGTCGCCCCACTGCGTGGTGCGCAGCTGCAGGTCGCACGGCAGGCACTCGGCGCCGCGTGCGCGGATCGCGGCCACCAGCGGGTTGACCACGCCGATCAGCGCGACCTTCGCGCCGGGCTCGACGTCGAGCAGCCCGGCGACGGCGGCGTCCCTGGCCCGCGCCCGTTCCTCCGGCGTCCCGGTGGGCAGCACGACGCGCTCGGCGTCCGAGGTCCGGTGCGGGCGGACGCTGCCGAGGTAGGCGTCGAGTGCCGCCACCCGCACGGGAGCCGGTGCCTCCGTCAGGAGGTCGGCGACGGGAGCGCCGGAGTAGTTCGCGCACACCGCCGGGTCGGCGTCGCCCTCGGCGAAGGCGCAGGCGCCGAACGCCGACCCGATCCGGGCCAGCACGTACTGGTTGCGGTAGGTGGTGTCCCCGCCCGCGAGCCTGGTGCCGTGGTGGACCCAGAACACGCTGGTGGCCGGGATCTCCCGCGGGTCGGGTCCGTGCCGTCCCGCCAGCACTTCCGCTGTCAGGTCGTCCACAGTGGTCACTTCGTCCCCCTTCTCAGCGGACCGGCTCGCGGTAGCCCACGGCCAGGTGGCCCAGGCTGTCGCGACCGATCTCGGCTTCCACGTCGAACACCTCGCGCAGCAACGGCGCGGTCAGCACACCGGCGGCGGGGCCGTCGGCGACGACCGCGCCGCGGTGCATCAGCACCAGCCGGTCGCAGTAGCGGGCCGCGAGCGCGAGGTCGTGCAGTGCCACCACGACCGTCTGCGGCGTGCCGCTCGCCAGCTCCATCAGTTCGAGCTGGTGGCGCACGTCCAGGTGGTTGGTGGGCTCGTCCAGCAGCAGCGCGGACGTGCGTTGCGTCAACGCCCGCGCGAGGTGGGTGCGCTGCCGTTCGCCGCCGGAGAGCTGCTTCCACGGCCGGTCCGCCAGGCCGGTGAGGTCGAGCCGGGCCAGCGACTCCTCGACGATCGCGTGGTCGGCGGCGTCCGGGCCGCGCCAGCGCGACCGGTGGACGGTGCGGCCGAGCATGACGACCTCGGCCACCCGCAGGTCGCTCTCGGTGTCGGCGGTCTGCTCGACGAACGCGAGCTTGCGCGCCCGTTCCTTGACCGGCCATTCGGCGATGTCGACGTCGTCGTAGCGCACGTGACCACTGGTCGGCGTGCGCAGACCGGCGACGCAGCGCAGCAGTGACGACTTGCCGGAGCCGTTGGGCCCGATCAGTCCCACGGTCTCGCCAGGCTCGACGGTCAGCGACACGTCGTGGACGATCGTCTTGCCGGGCACTCCCCAGCTCAGGCTCTGGACGTCGATCCTCACAGCTCCCCCCTCCTGCGCAGCACCAGCAGGAAGAGCGGTACGCCGATGAGCGCGGTGAACACGCCGACCGGCACCTCCAGCGGTGCGAAGACCACGCGGGTGAGCGCGTCCGTCCAGACCAGGAACACCGCGCCGACGACGGCCGACAACGGCAAGAGCTTGCGGTGCAACGGACCCACGAGGAACCGGACGCCGTGCGGCACGATCAGCCCGACGAACCCGACCGCCCCCACCGCGGCCACCGCCACGGCGGTCAGCACGGAAGTCGTGACCAGCAGGACGATCCGCGTCGCGCGGACGTCGATTCCCAGCGAGGACGCCGTGTCCGTGCCGAACGCGAACCCGTCCAGCGCGGCCGAGCACAGCCACACCACCAGCAAGCCGGCGGCCAGCACGACCGCGCACACCGCCACCGACGTCCAGCGCGCCGAGGCGAGCGACCCCAGTAGCCAGTTCGTGATGGCGCGGATGCTGTCGGCGTCACCGGACGACAGCAGGACCAGCGACGTGAGCGCGGCGAACAGCTGCCCCACGACGACCCCGGTGAGCACGATCCGCGACGAGTCCAGGCCGGTGCGCCGCAACAGCACCAGCAGCAGCCCGAACGCCACCAGCGCGCCGATCAGCGCACCGCCGGTCAGGCCGAGCTGCGACCCGGCGAAGCCGAGCACCACCACGACCACCGCGCCCGTCGAGGCACCCGAGGACACCCCGAGCAGGTACGGGTCCGCGAGCGAGTTGCGGGTGATGCTCTGCAGCGCCGCACCGCACACCGCCAGGGCCGCGCCGACCAGTGCCGCGAGCAGCACCCGCGGCAGGCGCAGGTCCCAGATCAGCGAGTCGAGCAGGCGCGGCAGCGGCACGACCGGCAGTCCCAGCCGGGCGCCCGCCGCCCGGCCGATCTCCTCCCAGCCCGCACCGACGCCGATGCGGACGGAGACCACCAGTGACACCACGAGGACGACGAGGCTGAGCACGACGGTCAGCGCGGATCTGCTGCGCTGCTTGGGTTTCGGGGTTGCGACGACCGGTTCGAGGAGCGCCGCCTCAGCCACGGCCGGCGATCTTGTCGAGCCCCGCGCCGAACGCCTTGAGCGCGTCGACCGTGCGGACGGACGGGTCCATCTCGATGCCCGGGATCTCGATGACCTTGTTGTCCCGCAGGGCCTTGAGCTGGGAGACGGCCGGGTGCTCGCGCATCATCGCGATCTTCTCGCTCGCCTTGTCGCCGGGGTTGCCGCGCTCGGACAGGTCGCCGACGACGATGACGTCGGGGTCGCGGCGCGCGATCTCCTCCCAGGACGCCTCCGGCCACTCCTGGTCCACGTCGTCGAAGACGTTGACGGCACCGGCGATCTTGCTCATCTGGCTGGCCATGCCGTCCTTGCCCGCCACGTACGGGACGCCCTTGAACACCGAGTAGACCCAGACGACCTTGACGGGTTCCCGCTTGACGGCCTGCACTTCGGCGAGCGCGGCGCGCTGGTCGTTCGCGAGCTGCGCCGCCTTCTCGGTGGCACCGAAGATCCTGCCGAAGTTCTCGTAGTCGCGGAACAGCCGCTCGAACGGCGCGGTGGTGCCGTCCGGGCAGTTCACGGCGCTCACGAACGTCGGCACGCCGAGCGCGGCCAGTTCGTCCCGCGTGCCGGCGCGGTCGGGGGTGAACTGCTCCTGGAACGACGAGACGACCACGTCCGGGTTCGCCGCCCGCAACGGTTCCGAGGTGATGACCTTGGGCGAGAGCACCGGGATCTTCGCGTAGGCGTCGGCGAACTTCGGCGACACCTTGGTCTTGAGGTTCGCGGTTCCGGCCATGCGGTCCTGGAGTCCCAGTGCCAGCAGCGTTTCGGTGGAGCTCTGGTCCAGCGTCACCGCCCGCTGCGGCGCTCCGGCGAACGTGAGCTGCTTGCCGCAGCTGTCCACCACCACCGACTGCGCCGTCGGCGCCTGGGCGCCTTCCGGTGTGGCGCAGCCCGCGGCGAGCACCGCGACCAGAGCCAGGCCGAAGCGGCCGGGGTGTGACATCGGATCCTCCAGAGTTTCACTCGAACGACTTGCGCTACTGTAACGACAATCATTTTCAAATCAACCCCGCCGGAAGGTCGATCGCGTGGTCCACGACACAGTGCGCAGCTCATCGGTGTTGCGCAGCAGCACATTTCTCCGTCTCTGGACCGCGACCACCGCGTCGGGCATCGCGACCTGGGCGCTGCCGTTCGTGCTGGGCCTGGCGGTGCTCTCGCGTTCGCTGACCGCCGTGGAACTGGGTGTGCTGCTGGCCGCGCGCACCGCCGGGTTCCTCGCCGCGGTCCCGGTCAGCGGCGTGCTGGCGGACCGGTACGCCCGCCGCCAGGTCGTCTTGTACTCAGGCTTGGTGTCCGCGCTCGCGGCGCCCGTGCTGGCGTTGTCCGTGGGCGGATCGCTGGTGGTCGCGGCCGTCGCGGCGGCGGCGATGGGCGCGGGCCAGGGCGCGTGCCGCCCGGCGTTCCAGGCGCTGACGGCCGAGGTGGTCCTGCCCGACCAGCGCCAGCAGGCCAACGCGGCGATGACGTTGTCGGTGCGCGTGACGACGTTGGTGGCGCCCGGTCTCACGGCGCTGCTCGCGCTGTTCCTGAACACGCAGGTGCTGCTGCTCGGCATCGGCGCGCTGTGGCTGGTCGCCGCCCTGGTGCCGCCCGCGGGAACCGGCCCGACCGGCACGGTGACGGGCTCGTCCGGCTCCGGGTTCGCGGCCGACTTCTGGGAGGGCGTGCGGGAGGCCCGCCGCCACCCGTGGTTCCTGGCCGGGCTGGGCGCGCTGACCGCCGTCATCGCCACCGGCTACTCGGCGACCGGTGTGGTGCTCCCCCTGGTCAGCCGCGACCGGTACGACACCGAGGCCGTGCTCGCCGGCGCCCTCACCGCCTACACGCTCGGCGCGCTGGCCGGTGCGCTGCTGATCGCCCGCTGGCGACCGCGGTTCGCGGGCTGGACGGCGTTGACCGGCCTGGCGCTGTATGGGTTCGCGCCGCTGAGCCTGCTGCTGCCGGTACACCCGTTCGTCGTGGTCGCGGCCTACGCCGTCGCCGGGCTGGGGATCGAGCTGTTCAACGTGCCGTGGTTCACCGCGACGCAACGCGAGGTCGAGCCGTCCAAGCTGGCGCGGGTGTCCTCTTTGGACTTCCTGATGTCCTACGGCCTCGCGCCGGTCGGCCTGGCCCTGATCGCCCCGGCGATCTCGGAGTTCGGCTCCGCGCCGGTGCTGGTGGCGTGCGCGCTGATCTGCTTCGCCGCACCGGCTCTGGCGGCACTGGTGCCGTCGTCGCGCGACTTCGGGCCGCGCCGGTGATCCCGGCTCGCCTCTCCGCCCTCGATCCCGCGGCACGCGAGGCTCTCGCGGAGACGGGCGCGGTGGTGCTGACCGGTCTGCCCAACTCCCCCGAGTCGTTGCCGGTGGCCTCCGCGCTGCTGTTCGGCACGTCGCTGCGCGAGCTGTTCCCGCACCGCACGCGGACTTCGGTGGACGGCGGGATGGTGGGCCTGCACGCCGACAGCTTCGACATCGTGGTGGAGATCGCGGGAAAGCCGGTGCGGCGCAGGCATCCCGACGAGGACCACGTGCTGGTGCTGCTCGCTTCCCAGGCGCCGCGCGGTGGTCAGTCGTTCGTCCTCGACGCGCACGAGTTCGTCGACTCGCTGGACGCGGAGCTGACGGCGTTCCTCACCGGAACCGACGTCGACCTCTACGGGCGCTGGGCGCAGACGCGCGGCCTGCCCGCGACACCACGGGCAGGCCGTCATGTCGAGTACACCCGCACCGGCAGGCGCATCACCCGGCGCTCGGACGGGGCCGCGGCCCTGCACCGCGACCCCGCCGCCGACCGCGTCGGGGCACTGCTCGCCCGGTTCGACACCGAGGTCGACCGGGTACAGCGGACGTTGCCGAGGTTCGGACTCGAGGAGGGCGACGTCCTGGTCCTCGACAACTACCGCTGCTGGCACGGGCGTGACGCCCACGAGGGGTCCCGGACCGTGCACATCCAGACGCTCCGAACTGACGACGCTTAGGAGGAGGCGGCCTTCTCGAGCTCGCGCTTGAGCTGCTCCTTGGTCATGCTCGCGGCACCCTCCAGGCCCATGTTCCTGGCCTGGAGCAAGAGCTCCTCGCGCGTGGCCTGGCCGGGCATCTCACCGAGGTGGTCCGCCCGGCTGCGCGCGAACAGCTCGCCGAGCTCGTAGCGGCGTTCGGCGCTCAGGCGCTGGCGCATGCCGGGCAGGACGGTCTTCTCCTCCTCCTCGACGTGGTGCGTGATGGAGTCGACGACGTCCTTCAGCGCCTTCTCGTACTTCGGCGAGTCGTACTCGCAGTCGAGGAGCTTCGCGAGCAGCTGCTCGGCCTCGGCGTGCTCCTCCTGGCTGTGCTCGACCTCGTCGTCGCCACCCGCGTCCTTGGCGGCCGGGTAGACCTGCGACTCCTCGGCGCGGCTGTGCGCCACGAGCAGGCCGCAGAGCACCGGCGTGAGCAGTGGTCGCTTCTCCGGGTGGTTCTTGAGCTCGTCGAACAGGCGCTCGACCTCGCGGTGGTCCTGCATGATCAGGTCGACGACGTCGTACTGCATGGTGGTGGTTCTCCTTCAGTTCGGGTTGTTCCTCGGATAGCGCGTGGTGCCGGGCGCGAAACCGCGCTGTCCGTCCTGTCCACATCGGACCGTTCCGGGTCGCCTCAGCGACCCAGCGCGCTCGCCAGCTCCTTCTTCGTCATCGTGGAGCGGCCTTTGACGTTCTTCTTCTTGGCCTCGTTGTAGAGCTGTTCCTTGGTGAGCCCCCGGGGGCGGTCCGTGCCCGAACGCCGACCACCGCGCTTCTGCGGTGACATGTCCTCAGTGGACGACTTGCTGGCGGTCCTGGACTCACCGGCCTGGGCGCGGTTCTTGTTCACCGTCCGCGCGGCGATCTCCTTCGCCCGCTTCGGCGGCACACCGCGGTCCTCAGCGGAGTCCTTGATGTGCTCGTACTGGCGTTCACGTTTCGCGTTCGATCCCGCGGGCACGGCGACCTCCTCCTGGTTCGGCTGTCCGGCGAGTACCCCCGCCGGAACGGTTCACACACCGCTCGCCGGATCGTCGGCGCCCCGGCGCCCTGGTCCTGGCCACCGGCGGCGCGGTGCCGAGCGGGCACCCTTCGTCCACGACGGTCACAGCGCCGGGCTGCCCGGTACTCCGTCCCCTCGCCCGATTCCCCGCACCAGTTCCCGAAGCGCCTGCTCCGCGTCGTGGCGGGGTTCCCAGCCCAGTTCGGTCCTGGCGCGCGTCGCGTCCAGCAGCGGCGACCTGAGGGCCAGGTCGACCCAGCCGGGAGGCGTCGGCTGGAGCCGCAGCCGCCAGCTCAGGTTCGCCGCTGCCCGCACCAGCCCACCCGGAACGGCCACGTGCCGGCCTCCCAGCACCCCCGCGAGTGCACGGGGAGTGACGACCGGTTCGGACACGAGGTTCACCGCGCCGAGCAGCCGTTGCCGCAGGATTCGCACCAGGGCGTCGGCCACGTCGTCGGCGTGGACGAACTGGAGGACGAGGTCGCGCGGCAACGGCAGGACCGGGATCCGGTGCCGGAACACCGCTTTCGGCACCAGGCCGCCGAGGAAGTAGTCGTGGATCTCCGAGCCCGCGTCGGACTGCAGGATCAGGCCGGGCCGCGGCCGGGAGACGACCAGGCGCGACTCGAACCGGGTGAGCAGGTGCTCCACCGCGGCCTTGTGCCTGCTGTAGAACGACGACGTCACTCCCCTGGTCGGCCAGGACTCGTCGACGCGGCGGTCCTTCGAGCCCGGCGAGTACGCGCCGACGGACGACATGTGCACCAGGTGCGGCACGCCCGCGTCCGCCGCGGCGCCGAAGACGCGCCCCGATCCGGCCACGTTGACCCGGTAGGTCAGCCGTTCGTCGCGCGCGGGCTGGATGAGCCACGCCAAGTGCACCACGGCGTCGGCTTTGTCGAACGCGGCGGCCAGCGGTTCCTCCGCTCCGGCCTGGCCGATGTCGATCGACGTCCAGGTGACGCCGCGGTACGGCGGCGCGTCGCCCGGCGGCCTGCGCGAGACGCCGTGGACCTCGATGTCGGGCTCGTCCGCGAGCCTGCGCAGCAGTGCCGTGCCGACGTTCCCGGTCGCGCCGGTGACGACGACCTTCACGACCGGGCCCGCGCCGTCTCGCGGTCGTTCGCCTTCTGGATGGCGCCGACGAGTTCGTCCTTGCTCATCCGCGAGCGACCGGGGACGCCCAAGCGCTTCGCGATGTCGTAGAGGTGCTGCTTGCTCGCGTTCGCGTCGACACCCCCGGCCGTCTCGCCGCGCGCGGGCGTGCCGCGTTCCGCCTGCGGGTCGGACGGTCCCGGCTCCCGCTTGGGCTCCCAGTGGTCGCCGACCTTCTCGAAACCGTGCTTCAGCGCGGAGAACGCGGTGCGGTGGGCCCGTTCGCCCTCGCCGTAGGTCTCCACGGCCGAGTCGTGCGCCTTGATCCACGTCCGCTGCGCCTTCCGCGGTGAGCGCGCCACCGTGCTGGGCAGCTCCTGACGTCCGGGCATGGGTCTCCTCCCAGGTTTCGACCTGGACCGACGGGTACCCGCCTGCCATGACCGCCATGCACGCCATCGACGTCCACAGCCCGCGCGACTCGCAGCTGGTCGGCTGGCTTCCCACCGCCACTCCGGGGGAGGTGACGGCCGCTCTCACGACCGCCCGCTCCGCTTTCCCCTCGTGGGCGGCGACTTCGGCCGCCGAACGCGGTGCCGCGCTGCGGGAGGCGGCGTCGGCGTTGCGGGCACGGGCGAACGACCTCGCGACCGTCGTCGAGACGGAGACGGGACGGCCGTTCGCCTCGGCCCGTGAGGGTGTGCTGGCGGGTGTCTCGACGCTGGAGCAGTACGCCGAGCTCGGTCCGGTCCATCGTGGACGGTCGCTGCTCGGTTCCGCCGTCGACTTCATGGTTCCCGAACCGCGCGGTGTCGTCGTGGCGCTCACGCCGTGGAACGACCCGGTGGCCGTCGCGTGCGGGCTCCTGGGCGCGGCTCTCGTCACGGGCAACGTGGTGGTGCACAAGCCGAGTGAGCGTTGCCCGCACACCGGTCTGCTGCTGGCGACGGCGCTGACGGGCTGCTTCCCCGCCGGGGTCCTGCAGACGCTCGTCGGCGACGGCGAGGTCGGCGACGCGCTGGTGCGCTCGCCCGAGGCCGACGTCGTCGCGCACGTCGGCAGCACCGCGACCGGCCGGGCGATCGCGCGGGCCTCGACCGCGAAGCTGTTGCTGGAGAACGGCGGCAACGACCCGTTGGTCGTCGACGACGACGTGGACCCGGAGTGGGCCGCGGCGCAGGCGGCGCTGGGCGCGTTCACCAACGCCGGCCAGATCTGCACGTCGGTCGAACGGATCTACGTGCACAAGGCGGTCGCCACCCGGTTCCTCGACGCGTTGTGCGAGCAGGCGCGTTCGTGGAACGCCGACCCGCAGCCGCTGGTCGACACCCGGCAGCGCGAGCTCGTGCACGCGCAGGTCGCCGAGGCGGTCGCGGCGGGTGCCTCGGCGCTGGTCGGCGGCGAGGTCCCGGAGGGCCGCGGCGCGTACTACCCGGCGACGGTGCTGTCGGACTGCTCCGGCGCGATGAGGGTGATGTGCGAGGAGACGTTCGGCCCGGTCGCGCCGGTGCAGGTGGTGTCGTCGTTCGACGAGGCGCTGGCCGAGGCGTGCTCCGGTGACTACGGGCTGGCCGCGACCGTGCTGACCGGGTCGATGGAGCACGCGCACCGGGCGTGGCGGGCGCTGCCGGTCGGCACGGTGAAGGTGAACGCGGTGTTCGGCGGCGCCCCCGGTGGCGCCGCCCAGCCGCGCGGCGCGTCCGGCA
>NZ_DASVFL010000376.1:0-27730 GCF_036380075.1 Lentzea sp.
GCCGAGGATGCGCGGAACCGCGGCCACGAACAGGAACGTGCACCGGCCCTGCTCCTCGCAGACCGCGACGAGCTCCTCGGCCTGGGCACCGTCGACCAGCACGAGACCCAGCCGCAGGAGCCCCAACCGGTGCAGCGCGCCCGGGACGTCGCCCTGAAGAGGCGGAGACGCGTCGCCGATGTCGCCGGCGTAGAGGGAGATGCCGCGCTCGTGCATCCACCGGACCGCGCCCGAGGTCATCCCCGGCAGCGCGCGGCCGTGGTCGGGAACGCGGTCCCAGCCCGCCCGCACCACCAGCGCATCGCCCTGCTCCACCACGACGCCCGCCCGTGCCGCCGCGGCCTCCAGGTCGTCCGCCGTGACGCCGTGCCCGTCGGGCAGCTTGCCGCCGGGGGCCAGGTCGAGCAGCACGCCCCTGGTCACGATCCCGCCGGCGAACACGTCCGCGGCGCCGTGCGTCACGCCCGCGGGCCCGGAGCTCCGCGCCTGCGCGATCCCGGGGTAGACCTGGCCGTCGGCCACCATGTGCGACACCGCGTCCAGGTGGGTGACCTCGGGGTGGTGCGTCGTGACGAGCATCAGCTCGGCCATCGCCATCGGCGGCGCCCCGGTGAACGACATGATGGTCTGCACGCCGGTGGTCGTGGCCTGAAGAGCGGCCATCGGGCCGCCCATGAGCGGCGCGGTCGGGGTCTTGCGGGCCAGCGAGACCGACAACCCCGTGCGCACCTGCGCGGCACCGCGGGCGCGGGCCTCGGCGGTGATCAGGTTGACGGTGCCGAGCTGGTCCGCGTCGCCCCAACGCCCCCAGTTGCTGGGGAACTCGGCAGGGCTCTGGTCCATGGTGGACATCCTTCGGTCTTCGGACAGGACTTCACGGAGATCGTCACCGCGCCCGGCCGCGGCCGACAGCCCATCCGCTGCCCAGAACCGGTGGGCACCGGACCCGGCTACTGTCGGGAGCATGCCCTCACTCGGACACACCTTGCGGGAGCTGCGGCGGTCGTCCTTCACCGGCCGCGACGACGAGGTCGCCCTGTTCCGCGACGCGCTGGGCGGTCCGGGGCTGGTCTTCGTGCACGGGCCGGGCGGGGTGGGCAAGAGCGCGCTGCTCGACGTGTTCGCCGACCTGGCCGCCGGGAAGGGCTTCGACGTGGTCCGGGTGGACGCCCGCCACCTGGCCCTGGGGCGGGGAGCGCTGCCCGTTCCCGGCGACGGCGCGCCGACGGTGCTGCTGGTCGACACCTACGAGCTGCTGGAGCCGGTCGACGACTGGGTCCGCGACCACTACCTGCCGTCGTTGCCGGAGTCCTGCCTGGTGGTGATCGCCGGGCGGAGGGGCCCCGGGCCGCGGTGGCGCGCGGACCCCGCCTGGCGGTCGTTGACGCGCGGCGTCGAGCTCGGCAACCTGTCGCCGCGCGAGGGACTCGCCCACCTGCGTTCCCAGGACGTTCCCGAGGAGTCGCACGAGCGGTTGCTGAAGATCAGCCGCGGCCACCCCCTCACCCTGTCGATGGTGGTGGACGCCGTGCGCCGCGGTGCCGAGCCGCGGAGCCTGTCGGACCTGCCCGGCGTGGTGGGCGGGCTGCTGGCGCAGATCGTCGGCGAGGTGCCGAGCGCACGGCACCGCACCGCGCTGGAGGTGTGCGCGCTGGTGCTCGTCACGAACGAGGACCTGCTGCGCTCGCTGGCCGGCGACGACACCGGTGAGCTGTTCGCCTGGCTGCGCGGGCAGGTGTTCGTCGCCGAGTCCCCCTACGGCCTGCACCCGCACGACGTCGTCCGCGACGCCGTCGTCGCCGACCTGCGCTGGCGCGACCCCGCCCGGTACGCGGACCTCTACCGCAGGAAGCTCGCCGTGTTCCACGACCAGGTCCGGGCGACGGCCACCGAACGCGAGCGGCTCGACCTGATGGTGATGACGGTCGTGCTGAACGGCTCCCGTTCCCGGTACGCCGCACTGGCCTCGCTGCCGCCGACCATGGGCGTCCGGGCCGACGAGCTGCACGACGGCGACCGGGAGGCGGTCGTCGCCATGACCGCCCGGTGGCAGGGGCGGGAGCAGGCCGGCCTGGTGGCGCACTGGTTGCACCGCCAAGCCGGAGCTTTCCGCGTCTTCCGCGACGAGTCCGGTGCGGTGCGCGGGTACGGCGCGTGCCTGGACCTGTCCGCGTCCGACACGGGTGTGGACCCCGGTGCCGACGCGATGTGGCGGCACGCGTCGGAACACGGACCGCCACGCACGGGCGAACGGGTCCGCGCCTGGCGCTTCTTCCTCGACCGCGACCACGGCCAGGGTCCGTCCCCGTCGCTGACGCTGTTCCTCGCCTGGCAGATGCTGGAGATCATCCTGCTCGACGACGACACGGCGTGGAGCCTCGTGGGCGCGTTCGGCGACGGCGAGCTGTGGACTCCCGCGCTGGAGTCGTTGGGGTTCCAGGCGGTTTCGGGCTACACCACCCCCGACGGGACGCGGTTCCCGGTGTTCGCCCAGGACTGGCGCCGGACCGACGTCGAGGAGTACACGGACCTGTTGCACGCCAACCAGATCAGCGGATCGGCACGAGCTCCGGCCGAGCCGGTGCTGTCGCGGCCGGAGTTCGCCGACGCCGTCCGCTCCGCCCTGCGCGGCCTGCACGACCCGGTGCTGCTCCGGTCGAACCCCCTGCTGCGGTCCCGGATCGTCCGGCAGCGAGGACGCACCCCCACCGAGGCCTTGCGGGAAGTGCTCGACGACGCCGTCACGGCGCTCAAGCCCGAGTTCGGGGTGCTGCTCGACCGCACGTTCCTGCGGCCGGTCGGCGTCCAGGAGCGCGTCGCGGAGTCGCTGCACCTGTCGTTCAACACCTACCGGCGGCACCGGGACAAGGCGGTCGCGCAGCTGACCGAGGTGCTGTGGGACCGGGTCAGGAGGTGAGGAGGAAGCCGATGTTGCTCAGGCTGTTGTAGACGACGTGGACGACGACCCCCGGCCAGACGGAACCGGTGCGGCGCAGGAGAGTCGCGTTGACGAGGCCGACGACGAAGGCCAGCGGCAGGATCAGGTTGAGGCCGTGGACGAGCGCGAAGACGACGGCGCTGAGCACGACACCGGCCCACACCCCGTACCGCATCAACGAGTTCGCGACGACGCCGCGGAAGAACAGCTCCTCGCCCAGCCCGGTCAGGCCGCCGCCGAGGACGATCGTCACCGCGAGCGAGAGCACGCCCGCACCGGCCGCCGCCTGGTAGTCGCCCTGCGGGGTGTCGTTGCCGAAGACGGCGATGTAGCCGAGCGCGACGACCTGGTTGACCCAGTAGACGCCCGCGGCCACCACGATGCCGGCGAGGACCCACTTCCAGCTGATCCTCCGGATGCCGAACGGCGCCAGGGCGCGCAGGCGCACCCCGGCCGCGACCGCGAAGGCGACCACACCGGCCGCCCCGGAGACGAAGTAGCTGACGTACCCGCGCACCTGCCCCTGGTCGGCCGGGATGCCGTCGATCCACCAGATGCCGAGCGCCAGCGCGAGGGCGTAGGCCACGCCGCCGGCGCCGAGCTCGAGCAGGCCCGGCGCCGGCCGAGCGCCGGGAGAGGGGACGGGACGAGCGGTGTGACCGGGTGAGCTGACCATGTCGGAACTCCGGTGGGATAGCAGTGGCGAGCGGTAGGTACACCGTACCGCACAGTGTGCGGCACACTGTACCTACCGTCGTTCACCGACTCCCGGAGACGACCGGCGTGTGCTCGGAGGACGTCTCGAGGAAGTGCTCGATCCGGCTCAGGCTGTTCTCCCGGCCCAGCAGCACCAGCGACTCGTACAGCGGCAGCGTCACCCGCCGGCCGGTGATGCTCAGGCGCACCGCGGTCAGCGCGGCGCGCACGAAGTCGGGGTCCTCACCGAGCCCCTCCTTCAGCCGGGCCTGGAGCGCGTCCTCGGTCCAGTCCGAGGCGCCCGAGAGGATCTCGGCGGCGGCGCGCAACGCCGTCCGGTCCACCCGGGACGCGATCCCCTCGGCCAGGGGATCGACGGAGTCGTTGGGCTGGAACAGGAACGCGACGAGGTTGGCCGCCTCGTCCAGGTTCCTCGCCCGCTCCCGGACGAGCGGCACGGCGCGACGCAGCAGTTCCTCCTGCCGAGCACTCAGGTGCCGGGGAAGCATCCCGGCGGCGAACGAACGGAGGGCGGCGGTGAGCCCGTCGACGTCGAGCGCCCGCAGGTGGGCGGTGTTGAGCGAGGCGGCCTTCTTGGTGTCGAGCTTCACCGGCCGCGGCTTGATGCGGCGCGGGTCGAACGCCTCGACCAGGTCCGCCGGGGAGAAGACCTCGCCGGCGCTCGGGTGGGTCCAGCCGATGGAGGCCAGGTAGTTGACCACCGCCGCGGGCAGGAAGCCCCGGTCCCGGTAACCGAGCACCGCGGCCTCCGGGACCGCGCGGGACAGCGGGCGGCCCTGCTGGTCCAGCACCGAGGAGATGTGGCCGAAGCGGGGCGTGAACCGGGCCACGCCAAGGCGTTCCAGCGCGCTGTAGGTGGCCAGCTGCCGCGGGACCGACGCCAGCAGGTTCTCGCCGCGCAGGATGTGGGTGATCCCCATGAGCGCGTCGTCGACCGGGTTGGCCAGTGTGAACGTCGGGTCGCCGTTGGCGCGCACCACGACGGGGTCCGGGGTGGCGTCGAACGAGAGCTCCACCCGCCCCCGGACCAGGTCGTCGAACTCGATCCCGGCCGAGGGCATGCGCAGCCTCAGCACGGGCACGCGTCCTTCGGCGCGGAAGGCCGCCCTGCGGGCGTCAGAGAGGTCGCGGTCCGCGTTGTCGTAGCCCTTGCGCGGGTCCCTGCCCGCCGCGCGGTTGCGCTGCTCGACCTCCTCCGGGGTGGAGAACGACTCGTACACCTCACCGGCGGCCAGCAGCCGCCGGGCGACGTCGAGGTGGATCGGGCGGCGCTCGCTCTGCAGGTACGGCCCGTTCGGCCCGCCCACGTCCGGTCCCTCGTCCCAGTCCAGCCCCAGCCACCGCAGGACCTCCAGCAGCGGCTCGTAGTACTCCCGCTGCCCGCGGGCCAGGTCGGTGTCCTCGATGCGCAGCACGAACCGCCCGCCGTGGTGGCGGGCGAGGGCCCAGTTGTAGACCGCCGCCCGGATCAGCCCGATGCTGGGCGGCCCGATCGGCGAGGGGTTGAAGGTGGTGCGCACCTGCCGCGTGAACTCCTCTGCCGCGGCATGCGGAACCTGGCCCACTTGTTTCCCCGTCCTGTTCGCCGACGAAAGACGCGGGAAAAGCTAACAGCGAGCCGGAGTGCCGGCGGTAATCGCGCGGAAATCCTTCGGAAAGTCGGTGGCGCTATTCGTTCCACGCGTTCGCCAGAACGGCACCGCCCGGCCGCGCGACATAACCGAACTCCATCGCGTTCACCACCATCTCGACCTTCGTCGCGGCGTTGAGCTTCTCGCGGATGCGGCGGGCGTAGGTGCCCACGGTGGCCTCCGACAGCCCCATCCTGCGGGCGACCTGCCGGTAGGTCAGCCCGTCGCCGATGTGCCGCATGGTCTCGATCTCGCGGCGGCTGAGCGGAGCACCCCGCTGCGGCTGGGCGTGCCCGGCCCGGCCCGTCACGACCTCGGCGGCCAGCCGGTGCAGGGCGGCGACCAGGTCCGCGACCTCCGCGTCGTGCTCGACCACCAGGTGAGCGCCCGTCTCCGCGACGAACGCGCCGGTCGCGGGGTCGGCGGCGGACGCCAGGAGCAGCACCTTGCTCGTCCTGGCCAGCCGGGCGACCGTCGCGGCGGGCGGCGGCGGACCCAGCGGGTCGTTCTCGACGACGACCAGGTCGATCGGCTCGGCGGCGACGAGGGCCTCGACCGACTCCACCGACTCGACCACGCGGAACCCGTTCTCCGCGGCCGCGGCCCAGACGGCGCCCGCCCGCACCAGCGGGTGCCGCGCGGCGATCGCCACGGTGCACAACTGGCCTTTCCTGCCATGCCACCCGTGATCGACGGGATTGACGGACGCGGTCACCGTCGGCCCTCCTTTGCGGTGCCCAACACGTGTGCCCACCACTGTCCACGGGCCTGTTCCCCATACGGTCCTCCTTCATGACCGCGCGCGTTCCCACATTCACAGGCGCATTTGTCAAGTCATGGTTCATGTGACTTCCCGGAATGCGGTACAGAGCGATCCACTGCTCCCATGCCCCAGCGCCCGGTTGGCGCGCGACACGAACAGGAGCGGTGATGAGTCCTATCGGAAAGCGGGGTTCACGCAGGATCTCGGTGTTCGACACGACACTGCGCGACGGTGAGCAGGCTCCCGGCAACGCGATGTCCCCGCAGACCAAGCTGGAGCTCGCGCTGGCCATCGAGGCGCTCGGCGTGGACGTCATCGAGGTCGGCTTCCCCAACTCCAGCCCGAGTGACGCCGCGGCGCTGCAGCTGGTGTCGCAGGCGTTGACGACCGCCCGGTTCTGCTCGCTCGCACGGGCCAACCGCGCGGACATCGAGGCCGCCGTCACCGCCGGCGGGACCGACCGCCACCAGGTCGAGATCATGGTCACCGGCAGCGAGCTCCACATGGAGCACAAGCGCGGGATCACGCGCGCCGAGAACCTGGCCGAGACCGAGTTCGCCATCGGGCTCGCGCGGTCGCTGGGAGTCCGCGACATCTCGCTGGGTCTGGAGGACGCGAGCCGCGGGTCGGACGACCTGCTGCGCGCCCTGATCGAGACCGGCCTGTCCGAAGGGGCCTCCACCGTCGTGCTGGCCGACACGACCGGGCACATGGTGCCCGGCGAGTTCGGCGAGATGACCGCCAAGGTCCGTTCGTGGATCCCCGACGACGTGGTGCTGAGCGTCCACTGCCACGACGACATGGGGTTGTCGCTGGCGAACGCGCTCGCCGCGGTCGAGGCCGGCGCCGACGAGGTGCAGGCGACGGTGGCCGGCATCGGCGAACGCGCGGGCAACACGCCGTTGGAGGAGCTCGCGGCGGTGCTCACCTACAAGGGGCACCTCTACGACGCGCACACGACCATCGAGACCGCCGGGCTGCACGAGGTGTTCCAGACCCTGTCCCGCAAGATCGGCCTGGCCCCGCCGCGCAACAAGGCCATCTTCGGCGACAACGTGTTCAGCACCCTGGCCGGCATCCACCAGGCAGGCATGCTGCGCAACCCGGTCACCTACGAGTACGTCGAGCCGGAGCGGTTCGGCCAGCAGCGGCGGATCCTGGTCGGCAGGCACTCCGGGCGCGCCGTGCTGCGGCACGTGTTCGACGAGCTGGGCCTGCCGTGGGACCAGGAGCTGGGGCAGAAGGTGTACGAGGAGCACATCGCCTGCCGCTCGGACGGCGACTACATCTCCGTCGCGGAGCTGACGCACGTGCTGAGGACGACGGTGACGGCGGCGGCGATCTGATGTCCCGGCCGAGGACCGTCATCGACAAGATCTGGGACGAGCACGTCGTCTGCTCCGACGACAAGGGCGACCTGCTCTACATCGACATGCACCTCGTGCACGAAGTCACGTCGCCGCAGGCGTTCGACGGCATCGAGCACGAGGGACGGCGGGTGCGCCGCCCCGACCTGACCCTCGCCGTCGAGGACCACAACGTGCCGACGGACAGCCTGCTGATCCGCGACCCCATGGGCAGCGCCCAGGTCGAACGGCTGCGCGAGAACTGCTCCCGCCACGGCATCGAGCACTTCGCCCACGGCGACGACCGGCAGGGCGTGGTCCACGTGGTCGCCCCGGAGCTGGGTCTCGTGCAACCGGGCATGTCGGTGGTGTGCGGCGACAGCCACACGTCCACGCACGGGGCGTTGGGCGCGCTGGCTTTCGGCGTGGGCACCAGCGACGTCGAACACGTGCTGGCCACGCAGACGTTGCGGCTCGCCAAGCCCGCGACCATGGCCGTGGAGTTCGTCGGCACGCTGCCGGCCGCCGTGTCGCCGAAGGACCTGGTGATGGCGCTGATCGCGGAGATCGGCGCGAACGGCGCGAACGGCCACGTCATCGAGTACCGCGGCCCCGTGCTGCGCGAGATCTCGATGGAGGGCCGGATGTCGATCTGCAACATGGCCGTCGAGGCCGGTGCGCGCGCCGGTCTCGTGGCGCCGGACGAGGTGACCGCGGAGTACCTGCGCGGCAGGCCCGCCGCGCCCAAGGGCGACCTGTGGGACCAGGCCGTGGCCGCCTGGGAGGACCTGCGCACCGACGAAGGCGCCACGTTCGACAAGACCGTCCGGATCGACGTCACCACCCTGACCCCGTTCGCCACGTGGGGCACCAACCCGGGACAGGCCGCGCAGCTCGGCGACGGCGTCGTTCCCGACCCGGCCTCGATCGCCGATCCCGGCGAGCGGGCCGCCGCGCAGCGGGCGCTCGAGTACATGGACCTCGCACCGGGAACGAAGCTGCGCGACATCAAGATCGACACCGTGTTCCTGGGCTCCTGCACCAACGGCCGCATCGAGGACCTGCGGGCGGCGGCGGGCGTGCTCGACGGCCGCCGGCTGGCGTCCGGGGTCCGCATGATCGTCGTGCCGGGCAGCATGCAGGTGCGCAAGCAGGCCGAGCAGGAGGGCCTGCACGAGGTCTTCACCGCGGCCGGCGCCCAGTGGCGGCTGTCGGGGTGCTCGATGTGCCTGGGCATGAACACCGACCGGCTCACCGGCCCCGCCCGCGTGGCGTCCACCTCCAACCGCAACTACGAACGCAGGCAGGGCGATCACGCGCGCACGCACCTGGTCTCCCCCTCGACCGCGGCGGCCACCGCCGTGGCCGGGCACCTCGCCGCTCCCCACGACCTGGACGGAGGCACCGCGTGAGCACGACGCCGTTCACCGTCCACACCGGACGGGTGATGACCCTCCGGCGCGACGACGTCGACACGGACCAGATCATCCCCGCCGAGTTCTGCAAGCGGCTCACCAAGCACGGCTACGAGGACGGCCTGTTCGCCGGGTGGCGCGGCAAGCCGGGGTTCCCGCTCGACCAGCCGCACCTGCGGGAGTCGACGGTGCTGGTCGCCGGCAGCAACTTCGGCACCGGCAGCTCCCGCGAACACGCCGTGTGGGCCCTGCGCGACTGGGGTTTCAAGGCCGTCGTCGCCTCCAGCTTCGGCGACATCTTCCGCCGCAACGCGCTCACCAACGGCCTGCTGCCGATCGCACTGTCCAAAGAGGACGTCGCCGGGCTGTCGGCGGCGGCGGAGGCCGATCCCGGGCTGCTCGTGACGATCGACCTGGTGGAGCGCGAGCTGCGCGCCGACGGCGTGCGCCGGAGCTTCGACGTCGACGAACGCGCCCGCCACCTGCTGCTCCACGGGCTGGACGACATCGGGCTCACCGAGCAGCAGGACGAGCACATCGCGCGGTACGAGCAGACCCGCAGGCCGTGGTTCCCCTCGCTTCGCCCGGGCTGCCTGTCGGGACAGGACGTGCGCGCATGACCGTCATCTCGGTGCTCCCCGGTGACGGCATCGGTCCCGAGGTCGTGCCGGTCGCTCTCGACGTGCTCGGCGACCTGGGCCTCGGCCTGGAGTTCGACGTCCTCGACCACGTGCACGCCGGCGCCTACCTCGACTCCGGCACCGCACTGACCGACCACGACGTCGAGCGGATCAGGCGCAGCGACGCCGCTCTGTTCGGCGCGATCGGCGACCCGAAGGTCACCAGCCCCGACTACGCCAGGGGTGTGCTGCTGCGACTGCGGTTCGAGCTCGACCTCTACGTCAACCACCGCCCGGTCAGGCTGCCGGCGGCACGGCTGAGCCCGCTCAAGGACGCCGAGCGGGGCGCCATCGACTGCGTGGTGGTCCGCGAGAACAGCGAGGGCCTCTACGCGGGGATCGGCGGCACGCTCCGGCAGCTGACCTCGCACGAGGTCGCGCTCGACGTCGAGGTCAACACCCACAGCGGGGTGTCGCGGATCCTCGACTACGCGTTCGGCATCGCCCGCTCCGAGGTCTGCATGGTCGACAAGTCGAACGCCGTGCCGAACGGCGGGCAGCTCTGGCAGCGCTGCTGGGCGGACGCCCGCCGGCGCCACCCGGACCTCGGCACGCGGCACCTGTACGTCGACGCCGCCGCCATGCGGCTGGTGTCCGACCCCGCCGGGTTCGACGTGATCGTCACCAACAACTCCTACGGCGACATCCTCAGCGACCTCGCCGCCGAACTGGGCGGCGGCATCGGCATCGCGACGTCGGTGAACCTGAACCCGGACACCGGGTTCGGCCTCTACGAGCCGGTGCACGGCAGCGCGCCCGACCTCGCGGGACGCGGTGTCGCCAACCCCGTCGCGGCGGTCCTGTGCGCGGCTCTGATGCTCGACAACCTGGGCCACGCGGCCGAGGCCGAGGCGGTGCGGGCCGCGGTGGCGCGCACGGTGACCGCGGGGCGGTGCACAGCCGACCTCGGCGGATCGCTCGGCACACGGGACGCCGGCGCGGCGATCCGGGCCGAGCTCCGCTGACGACCGAGCCGCATTTCTCCTTGTGCACCAACACTTCCTGAGGAGCACATCCCGATGACCGCGTCTTCCACCACCGCGAGCAGCGCCGTCACGCAGCTGCCCGACGACTACGTCCAGAACCCGCACGAGGTGCACGACCTGCTCCGCTCCGAGGGACCCGTGCGGGAGGTCCGCATGCCGCACGGGCTCAAGGTGTGGTTCGTGACCCGGTACGACGAGGTGAAGACCGCCCTGACCGCGCCGGGGATCAGCAAGAAGGTCGTGGGCCGCGTGCGCCACGACGCGCTGACCGAGCACATCGTGTTCATGGACCCGCCGCACCACACCCGGCTGCGCAAGCTCGTCACGAAGCCGTTCACCACCCGCCGCGTCGAGCTGATGCGCCCGCGGGTGGAGGAGATCACGGCCGAGCTGATCGCGAAGTTCGCCGACGGCGACGTGATCGACCTGCTGGAGGACTTCGCGGTCCCGTTGCCGGTCACCGTCATCTGCGAGGTGCTCGGCATCCCGCTCGCCCACCGCGACGACTTCCGCGAGTGGTCCAACCAGCTGCTCAACCACGGCACGGAGGAGGAGGTGCAGGCGGCCACCGCGGGCATGGCGGACTTCCTGCACGAGCACGTCCGCACGGTGCGGGCCGCCGAGCCGGACGACACGTTCTTCTCCGCGCTCGTGCACGCCACCGAGTCCGGTGATCAGCTGACCACCGAAGAGCTCGTCTCGATGGCGTTCCTGCTGCTCGTCGCGGGCCACGAGACGACGGTCAACCTCATCGGCAACGCGGTGCTGGCGCTGCTGCGCAACCCCGGCCAGCTCCAGATCCTCAGGGACCGCCCGGAGCTCATCCCCGCGAGCACGGACGAGTTCCTCCGGCTGGAGGGGCCGATCAACATCGCGTCCTTCCGCTACACCACGGAACCGCTCGAACTGGGCGGCGTCACGGTGCCCGCGGGCGAGCTGCTGATGGTGTCGCTGCTGGCGGCCAACCGGGACCCGGAGCGCTACGAGAACCCGGACCGGCTGGACGTGACGCGGTCCGCGCAGGGACACGTCGGCTTCGGCCACGGCATCCACTTCTGCCTGGGCGCCCCGCTGGCCCGGCTGGAGTTCGACGTCGCGCTGACCCAGCTGCTCGCCCGGTTCCCGAACTTGGCGCTCGCCGCCGAGCCGGAGACGCTCGTGTGGCGGGACAGCACGCTGATCCGCGGCCTGCACACGCTGCCGGTGCGCCTCGCCTGAGCCTTTCACGAACCGCGGCGCAGCCGTGAAAAGAAAAGGGTAACCACGGGGGCACGCACCGGATTACCGCGCGATTCCCGGCCGGCGATCGGCGACGATTAGCATCGAGCGACATGTTCAGGCAATTCGCCGTACCCGCGGGCGCGCCTCGCCGGCTGGTGCTGGCCAGTCTGCTGATGACCGCGGGCAACGGCGCTTTCATGACCTGCTCGGCCCTCTACTTCACGCGGGTGGGGGGCCTTTCTCCCGCCCAGCTCGGGCTCGGGCTGACCATCGCGGGTGCGCTGGGCCTGTTCGCGGGGGTGCCGCTCGGGCACCTGGCGGACCGCCTCGGCCCCCGCGAGGTCGCCGTCGCGCTGGTCGCGCTGAACGGCGTGGCCGCCGCCGGCTACCTGTTCGTGCGCGGCTTCTGGGCGTTCGTGGTGGTGGCGGGTGTGTTCGTGGTGGCGGAACGCGGTTCGCGCGCGGCCATCCAGGCGCTCACCGCGGGCCTGCTCGAAGGCGACGAGCTGGTGCGGATCCGCGCCGTGGTGCGGTCGGTGAACAACGTCGGCGTCGCCGTCGGCGCCCTCGTCGCCGGACTCGCCCTCCAGATCGGCACGACCGGGCCGTTGTCCGCGGTGCTGGTGCTGGACGCCCTGAGCTTCTTCTGCTCGGCCGCGGTGCTGGCACGGGTGCGCGCGGTCGCCCCCGCTGCCGCGTCCGCCGAGGGCCCGCCCTCGCTCTCCGTTCTGCGCGACGGACCGTTCGCGCTGTTCACCGCGTTAAGCGGGGTGCTCGCGCTGCACACCGTGCTGCTGGAGATCGCGGTGCCGCTGTGGATCGTGACGCACACCGACGCGCCGACGGCGATGGTGACCGCGCTGTTCCTGGTGAACACGGTCAGCGTGGCGCTGTTCCAGGTCCGCGTCGCGACCCGCGTCGACACCCTGGACCGCGCGGTGAAGGCGTCCCGGCTGGCCGGTCTCGCGCTCCTCGGCGCGTGCGCCCTGTTCGCCACGTCCTCCACCGGGTCCGCGGTCTTCGCCGCCCTCGCCCTGGTCGCCGCCGGCCTCGTCCACGTGTGGGCGGAGATGCTCGCCTCCGCGGCCGCGTGGACGATCAGCTACACCCTCGCCCCCGCCTCCCGCCAGGGCCAGTACCAGGGCTTCTTCTTCACCGGGTACGCCGCGTCGGTGATGGTCGCGCCGACGGCGCTGACGTTGCTGCTCATCCAGTGGGGCGCGCCGGGGTGGTGGGTGCTGGGCGGGCTGTTCGTGGCCGCCAGCCTGGCGATGGGACCGGTGGTGGCGTGGGCCCGGCGGGTCGGAGCGCGCCACGAATCCAGCGTCGCGGCAGCTTGAGCCGGTGTTCGACGCGCAATTCCACATCTCAATTACCTCGTGATTGACGCCGCCGCGCGCAATTACCCACCGATGTGCGCGCAGGGTGACACGGCGCTGTCATTCACCAAACACCGCCGGTAATGTCGGACGGGTCGAAGATCTTCTCGAAATGCGCACCGGCATCAATGCGGAGTCGCGCACACCCACCCTCGTCCCGTCCGGGAGGAAAAGTGCGAACCGGCGTATTCGCGGAGAAGGAATCCCATGTCCACGTCGCTGCACGGCGGACATTGCTGGACTCCTCGGTACCTCTGCCCGAACCTCTCGGCGGCGTGGCCGCCACCGCCGGCGGATCCCCCGGTGACGTCGCCGACGTCGTCCGGGCGGAGCTCCGGCAGCACGGCGCGGCCGTGGTGGAGCTGGCGGACACCCTGTCGGACGAGGACTTCCGCGCGTTCGGCGCGCACCTCGGCGACGCGATGCCGGAGATCGCACCCGCCGTGCAGCCGTTTGTCACCGACGGGGTGATCCTCAACCTCGTCACCCGGCACGCGCACACCGCGGACACCTCGTTGCAGCCGTTCGCGGAGAACTCCCTGTCACTGCACTCGGAAGGCAGCGGCCGCACCGCCGGGGAGCAACCGCGCTACATCGTGCTGATGTGCGAGGACCCCGGTGCCGACCCGGCGTCAGCCCAGACCGTGCTGGTGTCCATGTCCGTTGTCCTGCAACGGCTTTCGGCGGAGGACCGGGCCGTGCTGTCGCGCACGCGGTACGCCGACCTGCCCGCCGGGGAGACGATCCTGCGCGAGCACGAAGGCCGCGAGGTGTTCGCGTTCCGGGACTTCCTCCACGACGAGCTCAAGTGGGTCAACGAGGGCGACGACGGCGACGACGCCGTCGACCGCGCCCTGCAAGCACTTCTGGCCGGCATGTACGAGTCGGGTGCCTCCGGCGTGCTCTGGCGCCGCGGCCTGCTCGTGGTCATCGACAACACGTACTTCTTCCACGGCAGGACGGCCGGTGTGTCGTCCCCGGCGCACCCGCGCCACCTCAAGCGCCTGCGTCTCCGCTGACCTGCCCCGTCCCGGATCCGTGCAGAAACGGAGACCACCATGCCCCTGTTCTCCCACGTCCCCGGCCCTCGGCAGCTCACCGTCCCCGGCGAGGCCCGTGCCGCCGCGGCACTCGCCCCCTCGGCCGGCCAGGACCTGGACGTCTTCCACCCCGGTGTCGACGAACGGCTGCTGGACGTCGTCAACCGCGCCCGCGACCCGCGTGACCCGTTCGAGCTGCGCGACCTCTGGCTGAGCCGGGTCGAGTGCGAGCTCGGACCGCACTCGACGCGTCCCGAGCTCGCTCGCCAGTGGCGGCGGTCCCGGCCGCGCCGCGACGTCGGCGCCGACGAGGTGCTGTCCTCGCGCGCGGTCGTGCGGTTCGTCAAGGAGCTGTTCAACTGGTACTTCCGCGACGACCTCTACGGCGAGCTGGCGGACGACCGGCAGCTGCTGCTCTCCAGCGGCTCGGTCGACGAGGAGCGGTGGGGACTGCCGGGCGTGCTGAAGGAGTGCCTGCGGTTCGCGCTGGAACGCGACTGGTACGGCTACTCCGACTCGCGCGGCCGGATCCCGGCGCGGCAGGCCATCGCCGCGTACGAGAACGCCTTGATGGAGCGGGACGTCTACGACGAGAGCAACGTCGCGATCACGCTCGGCGGCACCTTCTCCGTGAGCACGCTGGCGGACTTCGTGCTGTCCGGCCCGGCGGCCGGCGGGCGGGAGGTGCTGTGCGGCATCCCGAACTACCCGCCCCTGGTCGAGGCCATGGCGCGCCGCGGTGACGTGCGGATGGTCCCGTTGCCGAGCACCGCGGGCCGGATGTCGTTGGAGCCGTTGATCCAGGCGCTCACGCCCCGGACGTCGATGGTGCTGCTCCAGACCGCCGCGAACCCGACCGGCGCGCTCGTCGACGAGGACGAGCTGGCCCGGCTGATCCACGCCGCCGGGCCGGGCACGACCGTCCTGCTCGACGAGTGCCACGAGTGGCTCGGCCCGCAGCGGGTGCGGTCGGCGGCCCGCGCGGCGCGCAACGTGGTCCGCGTCTCCAGCCTCTCCAAGAACTTCTCGGCGCCGGGGCTCAAGACCGGCTGGATGATGGCCGACCGCGAGTTCATCGCCGAGTACTACGAGCACGCGTCCACGATGTTCGGCGGCCCCGCGTCGTTCGTCTACACCGTCGTGGAGGTCCTGGCCCGGCTGGAACGCTGGCGGCTCACCGGCCTGGACGCGCCGGGGCCGGCCGAGGTCGCCGAGTTCGAGCCCGGCTACGGGCTGACGGTCGGCAGCCTCGGCAGGGCCTACCGCAGCTATGTGCGCGAGCGCAACGACCGCGAGGACGTGCTGAGCACCCTGCGTTCCGCGGCCTGCCACCGGTTCGCGGAGGTGTCGAGGGTGACCGTGCCCGCGTACTCGATCAACATGGCGGTCCGGCTCCCCGAGTGGGACGACAGCTACCGGTGCTTCCGGGACCTGTTGCGCGAGACCGGGGTCTCGGTCTACCCGGGCATCCTCAACTTCTGCTTCTCCGGTTCCGTGGTGCGCGTGACGACGGCGCGGCCGTGGTCGGACCTCGACGCCGCGAGCGACCGGCTGCGCCTGGTCACCGGAGTCCGGCAGGCCGCCGATGCCTGACCAGCACAAGCGCGTTCTCGGGATGATCCACCTCCAGCCGCTGCCGGGCACGCCGTTCCACGAGCCCGGCAGCCTCGACCGGATCGTGGCGACCGCCGTGCGGTCGGCGAAGGCGCTGGAGAACGGCGGCGCGGACGGCTGCCTGGTGCAGACCGTCGACCGCGTCTACTCCGTGGAGGACGAGGCCGATCCCGCTCGCATCGCCGCGATGGCCCTGGTCGTGGCGGCGGTCGTCGCCGCGACGGGCGACGGGTTCCGGACCGGGGTGCAGATCATGCGCAACGCCGTGTCCGCGTCGCTCGCGGTGGCCGCTGTCGCCGGGGGCGCCTTCGTGCGGGTCGGCGCGCTCGTCGGGGAGACGCGGTCGCAGCAGGGTGTCGTGCGCGCGGACCCGCTGGCCTTCGCCACCTACCGCAAGGCCATCGACGCGACCGGCGTCGAGGTCGTCGCGGACGTCGACACCATGCACTACTCCTGGCTCGGCGGCGGGAAGTCGGCCGGCGAGGTGGCCAGGGCGGCGCGCACCGCCGGTGCCGACGCCGTGGCCGTCAGCGATCCCGACGAGGAGACCGCGCTGAGCAAGATCGAGTCGGTCCGCGCCTGCGCGCCCGGCCTGCCCGTGCTGCTCGCGGGGCACACCGACCACCGCAACGCGGCCAAGCTGCTGCGCGCCGCCGACGGGGCGTTCGTCGGCTCGTGCCTGGAAAGCGGCGGCTGGGGCGGCGAGATCGACGAACGCCGGGTCGCCGAGTACACCGCGGTCGTGCGGGGCCTGTCGTGACCGGGACCGCCGGTCTCGTGCGCCAAGCCGGGCAGCTGGCCGGGGACGTGGGCGACCTCGTCCCCGCGCTGGCGGAGCAGCTGACCACCCCGTTCCCCGGCCTGCGGCAGGTGCTGCTCGTCGGCAACGGCGACTCGCACCACGCGGGCGTCGCCGCCGAGCACGCGTTCACCGCGGTCGCCGGGGTGCGCTGCCGCGCGGTGCCGGCCCAGCGCTTCGCCGACTACCCCGGCACGCACCGGCTCGACGCCCGCACGATCGTCGTCGGCACCTCCGCGTCCGGCGGCAGTCCCCGAGTGGTCGAAGCGCTCGAACGAGCGGCGGCACTGGGCGCGAGCACGCTGGCCGTCACCGGAAACCCCGGCAGTGCCGTCGACGAAGGTGCGCAGCACCGCCTGCACGCCGAGCCGAAGGCCCTCGAACGCGGTCCCGGAGTGCGGACGCACCAGGCGAGCCTGCTGGCCCTGCTGGTGCTGTCCATCCACATCGGACGGTCGCGCGCGGTGCTCGACGCGGCCGCGGCCCGCAGGCTCTTGGACGAGCTGACGGCCACCGCCGACCACATCGCCGGCACCCTCGACCTGGTCTCGCCGGGCTGCCGGGCGATCGCGCCCGAGGTGGCGTCGGCGACCGCGCGCT
Source organism: Lentzea sp. (assembly GCF_036380075.1). NCBI lineage: Bacteria > Bacillati > Actinomycetota > Actinomycetes > Pseudonocardiales > Pseudonocardiaceae > Lentzea > Lentzea sp. Next base: position 17,130 of record NZ_DASVFL010000376.1, read on the forward strand.
TCCTGCTCGGCGCGGGACCGGGTCTCGGCACCGCCGGCTACGCGGCGGCGAAGCTCGTCGAGGCCGCGGGCGTGCCGAGCACCGCCCAGGACTTCGAGGAGTGGTGGCACGTCGAACGGTTCTGCCGTCCCACCGACCTGCCGGTGTTCCTGGTCGCCACCCCCGGCAGGGCCGCGGACCGCGCGACCGCGCTGGCCGCCCGCGCGACGGCGGCCGGACGACGGATCGTCCTGGTCGGCGGTACTTCTCCCCTGCCGGACGTCTGGGCGGGACTGCCCGTGGCGGACGGTGTGCGCGAGGAGTTCTCGCCGCTCGTCCACTCGGTGTTCGCGCCCCTGCTCGCGGCCGAGGTGGCCGATCACCTGGGCCGCCAACCGTTCCACGGCGACCTCCGCACCACGTGACCCCCACGAAGGACCCTTCACCGAGGAGGCAGCAGACATGACCACCGTGTACGAGAACAACCTCAAGGCCGACGTCCGGTTCGACCCCGAGACGCACATCCAGAGCGTCCAGGAGGGGCCGTACCTCGAGCTGGTCGACCACCACGGTCGTCCGTTGGAAGGCATCCTGGGCGTCCCCGGCGTGGCCGAGCAGATCGGGCTCGGCGTGCCGATCGGCGCGGACCGGCTCGTGATGCAGCCCGGCACCGCCTTCGAGCTGCACACCCACCCCGGCGCGCACATCCTCTACGTGCTGGCATCGCGCGGCTTCATCCACGTCGACGGCGTCGACTACGAGATGAAGGCCGGCGACACCGTGTTCGTCCCCGCCGACTACGCGCACGGCGTGAAGACCAACGCGAAGGTCAGCGAACCGCTGCAGATCCTGGCCTTCGGCGTGCCCCACATGCCGGTGGAGTCCAAGGACCGCATGACCCTCGTCGAGGAGTGAGCGCACCCGTGGACGACCTCACCACCACCGCGAGCGCGCATGCCTGAGCTCAGGTTCGGCGTCCACTCCGGACAGCAGAACGCGTCCTTCTCCGAGAGCCTGGAGCTGTGGCAGCTGGCCGAGGAGCTGGGGTACGACTGGTGCTCGCTGTTCGACCACCTGCGTCCCCCGATGGGCGGCTCGGACGGGCCGTGCTTCGAAGGACCGACGCTGCTGTCGGCGCTGGCCGCGCGCACGGAACGGGTCCGGTGCGCGCTGCTCGTGTCCACGGTCGCGTGGCGGCACCCGGCACTGCTGGCGGCCGCCGCGGCGACGATCGACCACGTCAGCGGCGGCCGGGTGGAGATCGGCATCGGGACCGGCTCCGCCGACCTCGCCCGCTCCCAGTACGGCCTGCCGCACCCACCCGGCTGGATGCGGCTCGAACTGCTGGAGGAGACCGCGGCGGTGCTGCGCGGGCTGTGGGACGGTGGACCGTTCTCTTTCCAGGGCAAGCACTTCCGGCTGGAGGACGCCTACCTGCGTCCCGCCCCGGTGCAGCGGCGCCTGCCGCTCGTGTTCGGCGGCGCCGGGCCGGGACTGCTCCGGGCCGCCGCCAGGCACGCCGACGTGTGGAACAGCCTGCTCACCGACCCCGGCGCCTACCGCGAGAGGTGCGCGACGCTCGAACGGCACTGCGCCGCGATCGACCGGGACCCCGGTGAGATCCGGCGCTCGATGACGTTCCGCGCACTGCTCGTGGAGCACGAGGACGACCTGCCCGCGCGGCTGGCCGACCTGCGCCGCTCGTACCCCCCGGACTCGCCGGTGTGGCCCGAGTACCTGGTGTTCGGCACGCCCGAGCAGTGCGCGGCCGCATTGCGGCCCTACCTCGCACTCGGCGTCACGGACCTGATCTTCGGCGCCCGGCCGCCGGTGGACCGGGTCAGCCTCACGTTGTTCGCCGAACGCGTGGTGCCCGAGCTGCGCCGCGCGACCGAAGGGACCGCTGATGCCCCGGATTGAGCGCGCCCCGGTGGGCCTCACCCCGGCCGGCCACGGGATCGAGTCGTTCCTGCTGTCCGTCGACGACCTGTCGATCGAGGTGTGGACCTACGGCGCGACGCTGGTCGAGGTCCGCACGCCCGGCAGGGACGGGCAGGTCGCGAACGTGTGCGCGCGACTGCCGGACCTGGAGTCCTATGTGGACCGGGCGCGCAACCCGTACGTCGGCGCCACCATGGGCCGGTTCTGCCGCTGCGTCGCCGGCGGCGAGTTCGAGCTCGACGGCGAGATCCACACCCTCGACCGCAACGACGGCCGGCACCACCTGCACGGCGGGTCCGAGGGGTTCGACACCCGGACCTGGACGGCGGAGGCGTTCCCCGACGGCGACGCGGCCGCGGTGCGGCTCTCGCTGACCAGCGAGGACGGGGACCAGGGCTATCCAGGCGAACTGACCGTGCACACGACCTACCGCGTCGAGCCGGGCGGGGTGCTCGTGATCGACCACGAGGCGACCACCACCAAGCCCACCGTCGTCGGCCTCACCAACCACGCGTTCTGGAACCTCTCCGGGACCGGCACCGTCGACGGGCACCGGTTGCGGCTCAACACCGCCGAGGCCGTCCGCTTCGACGCCGACCTGGTCCCGCTGCCCGGCGCTCCCGCCGACCTGAGCGGGACACCGCTGGACTTCCGGTCAGGACGGCCGCTGGGCGGCACGCGCATCGACAACTGCTTCCTGCTCCGCGACGCCTCCTGGGCCGCCGAGCTGCGGCACCCCGGCAGCGGGCGCGCGATGCGCGTCACGACCGACCAGCCCGGCGTGGGCGTCTACACCGGCGACTGGTTCGCCGGCCGCCCGCGGTGCGGCATCTGCCTGGAGACCGGACCGCTGCCCGACGCGCCCAACCGGCCCGACTACCCGTCCGCCCGGCTCGACCCGGAGCAGGTCCACCGGCACCGGGTGACGCACGCCTTCACCACCACCGACCAGACCGGATAGGAAGCGAGCATGGAGAACTACTACTCGGAGAGCTTCGCCGCCTTCTTCGACGGCAACTACACCGGCTGGGTCAACAGGTTCTCGCCCCGGCTGGCCGCGGCGCTCGGGAAGTCCGCCGACCGGCCGCGCACCGCCCTGGACCTGTGCTGCGGCACGGGGATCACCACGGCGTACTTCCTCGACGAGGGCTGGCGCGTGTCCGGTGTGGACGGATCGGACGCGATGCTGGCCCTCAACCGAGCCCGCAACTCCGCCGCCTGCGACGAGGGCCGGCTCAGCCTCACCACGGCCGACGCCAGGGCGTTCAAGCTGGCGGAGCCCGTCGCGGCGGCGTTCAGCCTGGACGGCGCGCTCAACCACCTGCCGACGCTCGCCGAGCTCCAGCGCTGCTTCGAGCGGGTGCACGAGGCGCTGCTGCCGCACGGCGAGTTCGTGTTCGACCTGTTCGAGCAGTCGCACTTCGAGCACTGGAACCACGTCACGGTGACGGACAAGCCCGAGGTGGTGGTGGTCAAGCGCGGTGTGTGGGACACCGGCGCGCGGCACGGGATGCTCCGGGTCTCCGGGGTGTTCGGGAGCCACGACGACGCCCGGCGCGTGGAGCAGACGCTGAGCAGCTGGTTCTACGACGCCGACGAGGTGACCGGCGCGCTGCGCGACGCGGGCTTCGAACCGCGTCCCCACGACTTCGCGGGACCCGACCTGAAGTGCGACTCGGGGTCCTGCTCGACGACGACCGTGCCGTGCCGCCAGGTCTACCGGGCGGTCCGGTCGGGCTGAGCCGGCGAACGACGAACGGGGCCTGACCGATCCGGTCAGGCCCCGTTTTCGCGTGCTGTCCGGAGTGGACGATGGGGGTGCACGCGAAAAAACCCGGCTGGTGCGGATCTCTCCGCACCAGCCGGGTCTTCTTCCGGCTCGGTGCTACGCGAGCGGCTTGCGCACCAGGATCAGCCGCGAGCCGGGCAGCCCGCCCTCGACGATCTTCTCGACCTGGAAGCCCGCCTCGGTGAACGCCGCCGACCACTGGTCGCCGTTCATCAGCCCCTGCGACATCAGCGCCTGGGTGTAGACGTACTCCGGGCCGAACGCCTCCGCGGTGTCCTGGCTCTGCGTCGGCGGCGCGACCTCGCAGGTGAGGACGTACGCCCCCGCCGGCAGCCGCTCGCACGTGCGGGTCAGGTAGTTGACCAGCACGTCGTGGCCGAGCTCGAGGACCTCGTGCATGAAGAAGAACGCCATCACCAGGTCGACGTCCTCCAGGTGCGGGACGCTCTCCACGTCGGTGGCGTCGACCTGGACGATGCTGATCCGGTCGCCGAACCCGGCCTTCTCGACCTCCTGCGTGGCCTCCTCGCAGGCGGCCGGGCTGATGTCGTAGCCGACCCCCTTCGCGTCGGTCGCGCGGCAGAGGTCGATCAGGAAGTGGCCGTTGCCGCAGCCGATGTCGCCGATCGTGGTGAACTCGATGCCGCCGAGGATCTCCATGACCGCCTCGCGCAGGTCGGCCTCGCCGACCAGCGCGCTGCCGACGGCGACCCAGCGCACGTCGCGGTCGACCTCGGTGCCGAAGGTCTGCTTGCGCGTCAGCAGGGTGTCGAGGCTGTTGAGGGCCTCGCCGTACCCGCCGGCCAGCCACAGGAGGTAGCCGCGCTCGTTGTAGAGGTCGCGCCCGGAGTCCGTGAGCACGTAACGGTTCCCGTCCTTCCGGACGATTCCGCGCTCGGCGAGGTAGACGAACGTGGCGTTGCCCAGGAACTCCTCGTACCCGAGCTCGGCCGGGACGACCCCGTGCTCCGCCAGCTGGTCCAGCGCGCCGATCTTCTCCAGCGCGGAAATGATCGTGCAGGTCACGTAGGCCTGCATGTAGTCGAAGACCGGACGGTCGATCACCTGCTGTGCCACGGTTGTGCTCCCATCTCAGAACTTGCTCGAAGGCCCGTCAGAGCCCGGTCCCGGACAAGCCGGTGCGGAAGGAGGCCAGCCGGACGGCCACCTCGTCGAGGAAATCCGAACTGCGGTTGAACGCCACGCGCACGTGGTCCGTGCCGGCGGCGGGGTCCACGTGGAAGAGGGATCCCGGTGCCACCAGCACACCGGCCTCGCGAATCAGCCTGCGGGCGAAGACGTCGCTGCTCTCGCCCGCCGCGGCCGGTATGCGGGCCATGACGTAGCAGCCGCCGTCCGGCGGACGGCACTCCAGCCCGATCTCCTGGAGCAGCGCGACCACCCGGTCGCGCTGGGACCGGAGGTCGTCCGCGGGCTGTGCGAAGCCGGGGTCCTGTGCCGCCGCCCGTGCGACGGCTTCCTGCAACGGCGCGGGGGCGCCGGCGCACACCGTCCCGTGCACCTGCCGTGCGATGTGCGTCAGCCCGGCGCTCGCGCGGAGGTAGCCGAGCCGCCAGCCGCTCACCGAGTGGGACTTCGACAGGCTGCCGACGAGGAAGCTGCGGTCCCGCAGGCCGGGGACCTCGGTCACCGAGAGGTGCCGCCTGCCGAAGGTGAACCCGCCGTAGATCTCGTCGGAGATCACGACGGCGTCCCACTTCTCACACAGCGCCTCGATCTCCGCCCACTCGGCCTCGTCCAGCACGTGGCCGGTGGGGTTGTTGGGAGTGCTGACGACGATCGCGCGGGTGTTCGGCCCGAACGCAGCGCGCAGGTCGGCGGGGTCGAAGCGCCAGTCGTCCGGCCGGGTGCGCACGAACCGCGGCACGCCTCCCGCCAGCACGACGGCGTTGACGAAGTTCTCGTAGTAGGGCTCGAAGATCACGACCTCGTCGCCGGGGTCGACCACGGCCAGCACGGCGGCGGCCAGCGCCTCCGTCGCGCCGACCGTGACGGTCAGCTCGGTGTCGGGGTCGGTGTCGCAGGGCAGCGTGCCCGCGATCCAGCGGCGCAGCTCACGGTTGCCCTCCATGAGCTCGTACTGGTTGCGCCCGGACCGCATCGCGTCGTGCGCCAGGCCGACCAGCCGCGGCGAGGTCTCCGGCGCGCCCGGTATCCCGAGCGCGAGGTCGAGGGCGGACGCGCGGGCTGCCTCCGAGAGCAGCTCGAACATCCGGCCGGCGATCAGCCCGCGCACGCGCGACGACGCGCGCGGCAGGACGGGGGCGTTCACGTCCCGCTCCGTTCCCCGGCGCCGACCCGGTCCTCGTCCGCGACGAAGCGCCGCCGCAGTTCCACCAGGTCGGTCTTGCCGTTCGCGTTGACGGGCAACGCCTCCAGCGCGAGCCAGCGCCGCGGGACCATGTAGGCGGGCACCCTGCGGGCCACCGCGGTCCGCAGCTTCGGCACGGTCAGGCCGTCCCCGGCGGCGACGTAGGCCGCGCAGATCTCCAGCTCGCCGCGGCTGCCGGGCGCGGTCACGACGGACGCGGCCGCGACCTCGGGCAGCGCGTGCAGTGCCGTCAGCAGGTCGTCGAGCTCGACGCGGTACCCGCTGATCTTGACCTGCCGGTCCGCGCGGCCGTGGAAGCGCAGCAGGCCGTCGTCGCCGATCCGGCCGAGGTCACCGGTGCGGTAGTAGCGGCGGCCGTCCCGCTCGAAGAACGCCTTGGTCGTGCGTTCCGGCGAACGCCAGTAGCCGGGCGTCACGCCCGCGCCGCCGATCACCACCTCGCCGATCTCGCCCACCGGCAGCGGGACGAGGTCCTGGTCGACGACGGCCAGGTCCTCCCCCGGGATCGCCACGCCCATCGGCAGCGGCTCGTCCGGCAGCTCGGTCACGGTGTGGAAGCAGCTCGCGATCGTCGCCTCGGTCGTGCCGTACACGCCGGTGAACGACACGTGCGGCAGCCGCCTCATCCAGTACGCGAGGTCGTCCGGCAGGAACACCTCGCCGCCCCAGATCAGGCGGCGCAGGTCCGGCAGGTCGTCCTGGGCGAGCACGTCGTACCGGGCGATCGCGCTGAGCACCGACGGCACGGACGCCAGCTGCGTCACCCGCGAGGACCGCAGGAACTCGACCAGCGCGGTGGGCGTCAGGCTCGCCGACGCGGGCACCAGGTGCAGTTCGGCGCCACAGGTCAGTGCGCCGTAGACGTCCAGCAACGACCCGTCGAAGTGCATCTGGAGGTGGCAGGACAGACGGTCCTCGGCGGTGATGCCGAAGTGGTCCCGGGCCCAGCGGATGAAGTGCGCGACGCCGTCGTGCGTCAGCTGCACCCCCTTGGGCTCACCCGTGGACCCGGAGGTGAAGAGCAGGTAGGCGACGCCGGACTCGTCGGCGGGCGCCTTCGGGTCCTTTGTGGACGCAGCGGAGAACGTGGTCTCGTCCAGCACGAGCACGTCCGCCGTCGCCGTGCCGTCGGGGACGAGCAACGCCGTCACGACGTCCGCGGGAACGGCGGCCAGCACCTCCGCCGCCAGCGGGACGCGGGCCTCGTCGGCCAGCAGCACGCACGGGCCCACCTGTCCGACGACGGAGGCGAGACGGCCCGCCGGGCTCGTCGCGTCCAGCGGCACGCAGACGCCGCCGGCCTTCAGCGCACCCAGCAGGTGCACGACGATCTCGGGCGACTTCGGCACGAGCACGCCGACCCGGCCGCCCGGCCGCAGACCGCCCGCGAGCAGCACGTTCGCCACCCGGTTCGCGGCCTCGTCGAGCTGCCGGTAGGTCAGCCGCCGGTCACCGTGGACGATCGCGACCGCGTCAGGGGTGCGCGCGGCCTGGGCGCTGACGAGGGCGTCGAGCCGCGTCACGCCGGTTCACCCGCCTCGGCCACTCCATGGAATCCCACCGGGCTACCTCCTCGCAGAAACGCGGTGCATGCGCCTGTCGACGAGTGACCCTGCACGGGGGCGTTCCTCCGGCGTTACCGGTGCGATCCCGCGCCGGCGCCGCCTTTTCCCGCACCGGTCGGCGATTACGCGCCGGTGAGCGGAGCGACGTCCCGGGTTACCGGAGAGTGGACCTCGTCCGTGGCCGTGCGGACGGGTCCGCCGTTTAACTGGGCCGCATGCCCTCGACTACCACGGATCCGAGGACCGGCCGGCCACGACGGGTCTTCCCCACCCTGCGCGAAGACGACATCGACCACGCCGTCCACACGGCGCGCCGCAGCGCCGCCGGCTGGGCCGCGCTGACCACCGGCGAACGCTCCCGGCGCCTCCTGCGGCTCGCCGCCCTGATCGAGGACGACGCCGCGGCCTACGTGGAGAGCGAGTGCGCCGGCACCGGCAAGCCCCGCTCCGAGGCCGAGGGCGAGATCGCGAACTGCGTCGACCTGCTGCGCTTCTACGCGGGCGTGGTGCGGGGCGACCTCAGTCCCGCGAGCGGGCACCGGATCCCCGGCCGGGAGAGCTGGGTGCGGTGGGAACCGCTCGGCGTGGTCGGGGTGATCGTGCCGTGGAACTACCCGTTGATGATGGCGATGTGGCGGCTGGCGCCCGCGCTCGCCGCCGGGAACGCCGTCGTCCTCAAACCGGCCGAGACCACCCCGGACAGCGTGCTGCTGCTGGCGGAGCACGCCGCGGAGGCGCTGGCGCCGGGCGTGCTGACCGTGACGACCGGCGACCGCGAGACCGGCCGGCTGCTAGTGGCGAGCGCGGTGGACGCGATCGCGTTCACGGGCAGCCCGACCGGAGGCCTCGACGTGCAGGCGCGGGCCGGGCTCCGCAGGGTGAGCCTCGAGCTGGGCGGCAACTGCCCGGCGATCGTGCTCCCGAACGCCCCCGGCCACACCTACGAGGACCTCGTCTCGGCGTGCACCTACAACGCGGGCCAGAGCTGCGCCGCTCCCGCGCGGGTGATCACCCTCGCCGAGAACTTCGAGTCCACTGTGGACGCGCTGGCCGAGGTCATGCGCGGCCGCCGCGCGGGCGCCGACTTCGGTCCCCTCAACAACCCCGACCAGGTCGCGAGGTTCGACTCCATCGTGAACGCGAGCAAGGCCGCGGTCCGCGAGCAGGGCCAGGTGGTCGTGGCCCCCGGCGAGGAGGGCGGGTACTGGCGCCCCGGCGTCATCCTCGCCGGCCTCCCGGACGACGACCCCGCCGTCACCGAGGAGATTTTCGGCCCCGCGCTCACGGTGCAGGCGGCGGACTCGCCGGAGCACGCCGTCCGCATGGCCAACGAGGTGCCGCAGGCGCTGGCGGCGAGCGTGTGGGGCGACTCCGTCGGCGACCTGCTCGGCATCACCCGTGCGCTCGAAGCGGGCGAGGTGTGGGTGAACTGCCACCTGGAGCAGACGGCCGACCTGCCGCACGGCGGCCGCAAGCAGTCGGGTCACGGCACCGACCTGAGCGTGCTGGCCCTGACCGAGTACCAGCGGCCGAAGACCGTCACCGTCAGGATCGCCTGACCGGCGGTCGCTCCCGCCCTTTTCCCATCCCCGGAAGCAGAAGGAGACTTCGCATGGCGCTCGTCCCGCCGTCGACCTCGGACACCGTTCTCGATGCCGTCAACGAGTGTCTGATCGAGCTGCTCGGCATCACCGAGCTCCCGCCGGAGACCGATCTCGTGGACAGCGGTGTGCTGAACTCCCTGTCGATGGTCGGCCTCATCGCGAAGCTCGAACGGCGCTTCGACATCAGCATCGGCAAGGAGGACCTCGACCTCGCCAACTTCCAGAGCCCGCTCGCGCTCGCCCGCATGGTCGGCAGGAAGACCGCGGGTCCGGCCGAAGCCGGCCGGGACCGCTGAGATGACCGAGGCGTTCACCCTCTCCGAGTGCCTGCCCGCCGACCTCCAGGAGATCGTGGAGCTCCAGGAGGTCCTGTGGCGCGGCGGGGAGAAGAACATCGCCTACTACCACTGGAAGTACCGCGACAACCCGTACCTGGACGGGCGCTACTCCGTGCTGGCACGGGACAGCGCGGGCCGGGTGGCGGGAATGGTCGGCGTGTTCGGGTCGCCGTGGGAACGCGACGGCGCCCGGTTCGTCCTGCCGTGCGTCACCGACACGATCGTCGTCCCCGAGCACCGCAGCAGCCCGTTGTTCCACCGGATGCTCGACGAGGCGGCGCGCCGGCTGCGGGACGCGGACAGCCCCTGGCTGCTCGACTTCGGCGACCAGGGCGCCATCCCCGCCATGCTGTTGCGGGGCTGGAAGATGGTCGGGCCGTGGGCGCTCTCGGTCCTCACCAGGTCCGGCGACCCCTGCCGGCCGGGGTGGGCGGACGAACCGGTGCGGACCGGTGCCCGGTCGGGCGTCCCCATCGCGGTGGCGCCGGGAGACGACCGCACGATCGAGGCGATGGCCGACGTCGCGTCCCGCGTCCCCGACGACGGCCGCGTCCGCGTGGCGCGGGACCTCGGCTACTACACCTGGCGTGCCGCCAACCCCCTGGCCCACTACTACTACCTCGTTGCGGGAGAGGAGAAGCCGGCCGGGTTCCTCGTCGGTCACCGCTTCGCGCTCGACCCCGACGACGCGGAGACGTCGACGACGATCGTCGAGTGCGAGGCGGACGACCCGGACGTCAAGGCGGACCTGCTGGACGCGGCGCACGACCTCCTGCCGGGCAGGTGGGTCCTGAGCTGGGCCCACGACCTCCCCGGCGAGGCGCGCGACGTGCTGGACCGGTGGGGAACGGAGGTCTTCGAGCCGTCGGGCCGGTTCGACGTGGACGGTCCCCTGCCCAACCTCATGCTCAAGCACACCGGTGCCGCACCAAGGGATCCGGTGCCCGCTGAGCTCGACGAGCTCGGGACGTGGGACGTGCGCGGGGTCACCGGCCGAGCCTGGCGCTGAGGCGGAAACCCGTGGAGCCCCTC